>NZ_JBEOWQ010000011.1:101463-170374 GCF_040296145.1 Micromonospora sp. NPDC002296 | reverse complement strand
GATCACCGCCCACGCCTCGTCAGTCAGTTCGCCACGACGCACCACCGGCACATCGTCAACGATCAACCACTACAAGATCGGCAGGACACGCCCTAGGCCGGGCGGCTCCCCTTGCGGTTCTCCCGCAGCCAGGCAATGGCACTGCCCGCTGCGACCAGCGTGCAGGATCCGAAGGTCACGGGCACCCACCACGGCCCGTCCGGGTCCAACGCCGAAGCGACCGTCAGCCATAGGCAAAGCAGAGCGAGCAAAGACCAGGCGATCGGAAACCACGGCTTACCTCGTTGAGCTGCCAACACGAGCCCTTCCCTAGGCTGAGACTCCGGGTGATCCGCGTCAGTCTATGGAGCCGATCGGTCCAACATCAGGGCTCCGACGCCTCTGGTTTGCAGTCAGCCAGTGTGGACACCACCGCTGTCGGGTTTTAGTCTCAACCTTTCGGTGGGTAGATCTACATGCGACGGAGCCTCACAATGATCGCTCCGGACTGTAGGGGGAGCCATGTCTGTCGCTGTCGATGACCCAACTCCACTGCGTGGGGATCTGGATCAGAAGCAGTGCATGGAGACCCTGCAGGAGGCATACCTGCATGCCGTGGCTGCGGCAGCTCGCTGCTCTCTCTCGAAACCCAATAGGGATCGAGGGATTGACTGGAAGATCAGCCACCAATCGACCGAACATCTCCACGACTTCGAGGTGGATCTCCGGGTACAACTGAAGAGTACGTATCAGGTTGCGCCGGGCAGCCATCTGGATTCGATTCCGATCTCGTTGCCAAACAGTCAGCTAGCCCGCCTGGCGCACTCGCCTGTCATTACTTCGACCATCTTGATTGCAATGCTGGTACCTCGCGACATCGAGCAGTGGATCGAGGTAGGTTCCAACCATATGATGCTCCGCCATTGTTGCTATTGGCGGAACCTTGAAGGACATCCGATTACCGGCAGGGATGAGACGGTCATCAGAGTGCCGACATCTCAGGTCTTTGATGAGTTTGCTCTCTGTGACATCATGCGGCGCATCGGAGCTGGTGGTCGAGCATGACCATCCCGATGGACGCCGTAGCGCTGGATGGCTCGTGGATTAGCCCGAGCCAGACTGTGGCGTATCTTCAGCGCCAAGGTTGGACGATCCGTGGCGGGCGTGAAGGGTTATACCTGCGGCTAGCTCCACCCACCGCCGGTCAAAGTGTTGTGGTTCCGTTGGACGTTGGACATGCCGACTTTCGGAATCTGCTAACCGATGCAGTTGCGGCCGTCGGGGACATCTCCGGCCTTGACTATGAGCGAATGCTCACCCGGCTAGATGTTGGTATCGGCGATCTGGTTCGGTTCCGCAAAGAGATGCCTACCCCACACGGAACGATTCCTTGGTCGTCTGGCCAATCACTTATCGCCTCGTCTACTCGCCTGCTTGAAGCGGCCGCTAAGGCTCAGCGGGAGAAGACCCAGTATTTCGGAAACAAGCACTGGACCTCTGCCAAGGCGTACATGAACAGCGTCCGGATGGGACAGACGGAGATAGGCAGCTATGTCGTCACGGCGCTAACTCCCGTAGGTGACATCGCCGGGGTAGACGTACCGTTGCCGGGCTTCGGCGAGGCCCTGACCGGCCGCGAGGTTACACGCACGTTGGTGTCGAGTCTGGAAGCCACCCGGGAAGCAACAGACCAGTTCAACCGGACCTCATCCAGTGCCGCCTTTGATGAAGCAGTCCAGTACGGGGTCTCATACGAGCTGACGCAGGCCCTAGCCCGGCTCGTCGCCAACTCGGACGGGGCCGAGGTCGGCGTGGAGTGGCGGGACTGGCGGGAAGACGCACCCGGTCCGACCTACGTCCAGTTCGAGCCGTCGGACGTCACCGCCCTTGAGAGCGCCAGTACGCGGTTCGCCCGGACCGAGCCTTCAGTCGGCGTCACGGCACTCGGGACGGTGACATTGCTCGACCGACCCAGGCCCGGCACTGCGGGCGTGATCCGCTTGAACGTCATCGAAGGATCGCAAGCCAAGAAGCTCCGGGTCCGGCTACCTGAAGAGTTGTACGACCAGGCAATCCAGGCTTTCCGGGAAGGGCTTGCGATGCGCCTGTCTGGCCGGCAGGAGAAGGAGGGACGGCTGTACTGGCTGTACGACCCGCAAGGGATCGACCTCGTTGAAGTCACCTCGGCAGTAGAGCCTGATCCTGCCGTGCAGGACAGCGACGACGACCTCGATCGGCCTCTGTTCTAGGCAAACACTTCCGAGATGAACCATCTCGCATCTCGGCAACCATTTGCCCAGCTCAGAGACACACATGCCGAGATGCGGAGATGTTTCGACCTCCCTCCGCATCGCAACCGTGCGCCCACCTCTGGGCCCCAGTCGGTAGATTGAGAGACGTGGGAAGATTTGGAATAACCCGCTCCCAGCTTCGCGAGGAACTTGCAGATCTTGTCGGGGTTCGCGTTGGCCTGGCCGTAGGCATTGAAGAGCTAGACCCCCTGATCAACAAGGAGCTTCCGGATCTAGGACCGAACCCACTAGACGGCCATCACATGCGATCGGCCGAACTTAATTCAGTAGCCTTCGAGGCACTAAGTAAATTCGGCGACCCCTGGACGGAGTTCGGCCCTTACCCGCGCGCCGAAGCATGGCGTCGGCTAGGCAAGGATGCTGCAATCTTCATTGGCATGAGAGACGAAATTCATTCGCAGGCCCACCTCAACGAGGCAAATACGGGTAACTGGCGACACCCATACGATCCAATTCGCTGCAGAAGCTCGAAACAATCCGACCCATACGCATCCGTAGACTTGTTTCTCCACTACGCAGATCTGACGAAGATCGACAGGGCGGCCCTAGAGAAACGGGTTACTTCTAGATTCGGCGACTACGGCTCAACAGCATGTCGCATCCTGTTAGCCGCGATAGAAGCAGAGCAGCGCCTCGACTACTGGGGTAGAATCTCGCGGCAAAGCACCTCTGCCTTAGTCGAACTGTCCAGCCTCTTCGATGGCGGGCAGTGGAGCAACGAGAAATCCGACGCACTAGACCAAAGGCTCGTCAATTATCTCGGCGCAAACCTCGACGATGTAACCCGCATACACTGGAGACAGTTCGAGAAACTTGCAGCGACCTTCTTCTTGCACCAGGGCATGCATGTAGAACTGGGCCCAGGCAGCAATGACGACGGGGTGGATTTGCGAATTTGGCCAAGCGCCGAAGCTCTCGACCAGCCACCCCTGATCATTGCACAGTGCAAGAGGCAGCGGCAGAAGGTCTCGAAGGTAGTCATCAAAGCTCTTTGGGCAGACATGTGCGCCGAGAAAGCAGAGCGAGGCCTCATCGTCACATCGTCTACGATTTCACCCGGAGCTGCGCGAACGATTTCGGCTCGCGGTTACGGAATTGATATTGCAGACGGCGCTGCCATTCGCCGATGGATCCAGGAGCTGCGCACGCCCGGAACCGGCATCACTGCCGCGTGAATGCTGTTCAGTGCTACACAGAAGGTGATGCGGGCTTCTCGGCATGGACGGCCGTCGGCCAACCCTCACCCAATAATGCCCGCTCATACTACGACACCCTCGAACTCCTCGCTCTTGGCGCCGACCGCCATGTCCTGACGTGGCCGAGCGGAATAGCGGCGGAGCTGCAAGCCGCACGCCTTGGGAGCGCGGCCGGTGCTGGGCCGCTCAAGGCCGCTTTGATGCATGGGCCCAGGGTTGAACAACCTCGGCGACACTAGCCGCCCTCCTTGACGCCTTTCAGGCTCATCTACCCCGGCTCGGACGTGGAGCTATTTGTGGTGCGAAACGCAGGCCACCAGAGAAGCCAGGGACAGCCGAAGCAAGAGTTTGTGCAGCTAGCGAAGCTGGTGAAGCCAGGGACAAGAACGTGAATACCACTTCTAATCCCAAGGCCACAGGTTCGAATCCTGCCGGATGCACCATCTTCTAGCTGCACAAACAGCCCTCGGGACGATCTCCGAGGTGCTGTCGCTCATCGTGTGGGGACACCATGGGGACAGTGCCTCAGCGGCGACTCTCCCCGCAGCACCGCCAGGCGTAGATGCCGAGCCGTCCTCCTCACGTACTCGCCTGGATCGAACGCACCGGCTCGACAACCTTCATACCCTCCAGCCGCTGCGTCCATAAGGCTTGCCGCATCAGCCAAAGGGCTAGACCAGGAAAAGCATCAGTCCAGTTCCTCGATCTGGACCGAGCATGTATTGCGAAGGCGAGTGAAATCGGAGTTCTTTCCTTGAGAAGTGCGTCGCACAGGTCAACAAGGAGTGCACCTCAAGCTCCCTTTCGGGTTCTTGTCCAGCTATCTTCAGAAAATCCACATCTTGCTTTCTGATCACCGCGCAGTCACGGCGGGTGCCCGAATTCGTCGAACCTCCCGGTAGATCACCTGGTGCAAACGCGCCACGGACATCGGGGCTAGCTCCGGGTCCGCCCCGATAGCTTGCCGGCGCGATGGACCTCCACGATGGGCAAGCTTCGTATTTGTTGCGACCATCTGGGGAGCTGCTGTGACGTACCGAAGTCTTGCCGCCGGCCTCGTCATGATCCTGGCCGGGGCGCTCGTCGTCGCCGCGCCGCCGGCTGCGTCAGGGGCGGACCATCGAAGAGCGACATTGGCGTGGGGGCAATGCCCCGACGACATTCCGGGAGTCCCGGTGGATCCGGTGGTGCAATGTGCGGCGCTGAGGCTGCCGGTGGATTGGTCCAGGCCGCGCGGTGCCACGTTCGACCTGGCGGTGGCGCGCCGTCCCGCCCGCGATCAGGCGAAACGGGTGGGTTCGCTGGTGTTCGGCCCCGGAGGGCCGGGCGATTCCGGCGTGGAACGGGTCCGGCGGGGAGACCGGTTCAGTGATGAGCTTCTCGACAAGTTCGATATCGTCAGTTTCGACCCGCGGGGGGTTGGTCGGAGTGCCGCGCCCCGTTGTTCCCCGAGCCCAACCGTGCCGAAGCCACCGCTGCTGCTGGGCAGCCAGGCCGACTTCGACGCCACGATCACCTACAACCAGGCGCTGTGGGCGAACTGTCGCCCGACGAGCCCGGTTTTCGATCACGCCGACACGCTGAGTACCGTCCACGACCTCGACGCGATCAGGCGGGCACTCGGCGAGTCACGGCTGACCTTCCATGGCAGCTCATACGGCACGCTGCTCGGCGCGCAGTACGCGGAGCGGTTTCCGCACCGCGTCCGGGCAGTCGTCCTGGAGGGCGTGTTCGACCACAGCCTCGACGTGCCGTCGTTCGTCCGGTCGCAGGCGGCGACGTTGCAGGACTCGTTCGACGAGTTCGTGGCGTGGTGTGACCGCTCGACCGACTGCGTCTTGCACGGAACCGATGTGCGGGCGATCTGGGCGGACGTGCTCGCCCGCGCGGACGAGGGCGAGTACGCGCCGAGCACCGCGTTCGACATCACCGTGCTCCCGCTCGGCATGCTCAACGTGCCGAAATGGACGGACCTCGCGCAGGTGATCAAAGGACTGAGTGACGGTGTCGCACCGGCGCCGAGAAGTCTTCCGGTGGCCACCGCCGTCTTCTGCGCGGATTGGCCCGTGCACGTGCGTGACTACGACGAGTACGCCACACTCGTGCGCCTGGCTGCGGCTGCCGCGCCGGACGTGCGGTACGGCGCCGGGCTGATCGCCGTACAGACATGTCTCGGCTGGCCGACACCTGTGCGCAACCCTCCACACGAACTCCACGTGACCGGCAACGCACGGCTGCTGCTGCTCAACGCGCTGCATGATCCACGCACCGGATACGAGTGGGCCACGAACGTCGCAGAACAGCTCGGGAAGCACGGCCGGCTGCTCACCTACGAGGGTTGGGGACACGGTTCGTACCAGCGAACCGCGTGCACCATCGGCACGGTCGACAGGTATCTGGTCGACCTCGTCCTCCCCGAAGCCGGCGCCCGCTGCCCCGCCGCATAAGGAACTGCCCCGCCGCAAAGGAAGCTGTCGTGGCGGCCAAGGTCCACTCGGCCGCCACGACCCTCACCCGTAGGGCGGGCCGGACGGGCCGGACGTGGAGATCGCCGCGAGCGCCTCTCGGCACGCCCCGGCCACCGCCTGGGAGACGGCGGCGCAGTCCCGGGGCGCGCACCGCTCGGCGATGCGGCGGGCCAGCACGTCGAGGTACGGGGCGAGCGCCCCGGCCGTCGAGTCACGCCCGATCTCCGAGGCCGGTACGACGACGTTGACGGTGAGCCGCCGCCGGACGGCCGAGTACCGGAGGTTGTGCACCCCGCCGTCGCCCTCGGCGCTCGTGATCGATCCGCCCAGGGTGAGGAAGATGTCGACCTCGTCGAGGCCGTCGATCACGATCCGCCCGAACGACTCCTTCAGCGCCCGGCGCAGCACGACCGGCTCCTCCGGGGCCCGTTCGGGACCGCCGAGGCGGGCTCTGACCGTGACTCTCACGGCACCATCATCCTGTACAGGTCGGCCAGACCGTCGCCCGGCCGACCGGGACAACGGGGTGAGAGGCCCAGCCCGGGCGGTAGCCCGCAGGCGCTCCGCGCCGGGTCGGGCCGACGCCGCCCGACCATCACGTGACGGCGAGGAACGCGGCCAGGTCCAGTTCGCCGACGGTCTGTCCGCCGCTGTGCTCTCCGTTCACCCGGAATCCGAGCCGCAGGTAGAACTCCTCCGGCCCGTCGTCGCCCGGCTCCCACGTCGTGTGGATCCGGGTCTCCCCGCGCCGCCGCGCCTCCTCGGCCACGGACCGGACGGCGAAGCGCCCGTACCCGCGCCCCTGCTTCTCGGCGGCGATGTTCAGTCGCCACAGCCCGGACCGCAGGTCGGTGGGGGTGTCCTCCCGCCACGGGATGCGGAAGAAGCCCATCAGGAAGCCGACCAGCTCATCGCCGTCGTAGACGAGCCGGGGCCAGGCGACATCCGGCCAGGCGTACGCCTCGGCCAACGACCGGGCGACCGGCTCGACCAGGTGTTCCTGGTCCGGCCGCACCCTCAGGTCGCACGCGGCATCGACGTTGCCCGGCGTGATCTTCTCCAGGTGCAGGGACGACATGCCGGCACCCTACCGACCACCCCGCCCCACCGCCCCCGGGCGGTCGGGCACCGCCCCCGGGCGGTCTGTGTCGGGCGCTACCGTGGGTCGGTGACGATGCAGCCGCCACCCGACCCGATCGAGGCGATGGAGCAGTTCCTGGCCCGGATCGCCCCCTACGACGATCCCGATGCCGAGCCCGTCGCGACGGTCGACCTGCGGGTGGGCCGGCTGCACGGCAGCTTCCGGCTGACCGACCGGTCCACCCGGGCGCTCGCCGAGGCGCTGGGCCGGTGGAGCGACCCGGACGACGCCGGCCGGTGCGGCGAATGCGGCGGGCCGGTGAGCCGGGACCTGGTGTGCCGCGCGTGCGGCCGGCTGGACGGCATCTTCGGCAGCACGGTCGCGCACCACGCGGCGCAGGTCGCCCGGCGCGAGGGCTGACCGGCCCCTTCCCCGTGGCCCGACGGGCCACGACGGGCACGCCTGGCAGCCGGTGTCAGCGGGCCTGCCGTGTCACGGCCACCGGGGCGTCGGTGGAGCGGACGCGGGCGCGCAGGCGGCGCAGCATCCGGGCGTCGCCGAAGCCGACCGCGTGGGCGGCGGCCTCGACGGTGGCGCCGTGGCCGATCAGGTGCTCGGCGCGTTCCACCCGCAGCTGCTGCTGGTAGCCGAGCGGGGTCAGCCCGGTGGCCTGCCGGAACAGCCGGGTCAGGGTGCGCCCCGCGATGCCCCCGGCGGCGGCCAGGTCGGCCAGGGGCAGCCGGTCCGGGTACCGGGCGTCGATCAGGTCCTGCGCCCGGTGCACCGCGTCGGACAGGTGCGACCTGTGCCGCATCATGGCGCTGGCCTGCTGCTCGTCGCCGTTGCGCCGGGCGTACACCACCAGGGTGCGGGCGATCCGGGCGGCGGCGGACGGGCCGTGCCGGGTGGCCACCAGGTGCAGCGCCACGTCGATGCCGCTGGCGATGCCGGCTGAGGTGACCACCCGGTCGTCCACCACGTAGAGCACGTCGCGGACCACCCGGGCCGCCGGGAAGCGGCGGGCCAGGTCGTCCTGCACGTCGTGGTGGGTGGTGCAGCGCCGGCCGTCGAGCAGGCCGGCCCGGCCGAGGGCGTACGCGCCGGCGCAGACGCTGGCGACGGTGCCGCCTGCGGAGTGGTGGCCGGCCAGCCAACGCAGCCCCGTCGGGTCGACCGGCCCCTGCGGACCGTGGGCGCTGGTCCGCCACCCGGGTACGACCAGCAGGTCGTCCCGGTCCAGCTCCGGCCATCCGACCTCGGCCCGCAGCGGTACGCCCTGCACGGTCGGCACCTCGGGCCGCTCCGCGACGTAGTGCAGCCGGTAGTCGTACCCGAAATCGGCGGCGGTGGAGAAGACCTGGGCCGGGCCGGCCAGGTCCAGCAGGTGCAGCTGCGGCACCAGTAGGAAGACGACCCGGCCCACCGGCGTCAGCCCCGCGCACCCGGCACGGCGAGGTCCAGCTCCCCCGCCGGCCCGGCGGTCCGCGGCTCTCCGGCGGGCACGCCCGTCGCCCGTCCATGAGCCGGCACGGCGGTGCGCGGCTCCCCGGCCGGCTTCCCCGTCGCGTCGGCGGTCAGCTCGGCGACGGTGCGGATGGTGGCGAACCGGCCGGCGAGGGCGTACTCGGTCCGGGCGGTCATCTCCTCGGCCGGGAGGGTGCGCGGGTCGGCGAGGATCTCCGCCAGGGGAGCGTCCGCCGGCAGGTCCCGGTGCGGGGTGGGGAAGGTGACTGTCGCATCGGTCACGAAGGTGATCCGGTAGCCGAGGTCGAAGCCGAGCCGGGCGGTCGTCTCGACGCACTGCTCGGTGCGGATCCCGCAGACGGTCAGGTCGGTGACCCCGGCGACGGTGAGCAAATGCTGGAGGTTGGTGGTGGTGAAGGCGTTGTGCGCGGTCTTGACCAGCGTCGGCTCCCCCGCCGCCGGGCTGAGGCCGTCGATCAGCCGGACGTGGCCGCTCTCCGGGTCGAAGACGGTGCCGGTGCCGGGCTCGGCGTGCAGCACCCAGACGACGAGGTCGTCCCGGGCCCGGGCGGCGTCGACCAGCCGGGCGACCCGGGCGACGATGTCGGGCCGGGACGCGTGCGCCCAGATCGGGCGCTGCCGGAAGGACTCCTGGACGTCGATGATGAGCAGTGCGGATCTCGTCATGCGGGGAATCCTCGCCGGGCGGCCGGCGCGGCGGCAGGCACCATCGCGCCCGGCTGCGGAACGATCCGGCCAAGGAACGGTCCGGCCAACCGGCCAGCCTCCCGACCGGAAGGCCCGCCCACTGGGGCAGCCCGCCAGCCGGCCGGACCGCCGGTCGTTCTC
Organism: Micromonospora sp. NPDC002296; assembly: GCF_040296145.1. NCBI lineage: Bacteria > Bacillati > Actinomycetota > Actinomycetes > Micromonosporales > Micromonosporaceae > Micromonospora > Micromonospora sp. NPDC002296. The sequence goes on along the minus strand of NZ_JBEOWQ010000011.1, from coordinate 161,025 downwards.
AGGCGGCCGGGGTACGCCGGGCGGGCCGGTCCAGCGCGGCGGCCTCCTCCAGGGTCGGCGCGGTGCCGCCGAGGTGCGCCGGCAGCCACCAGGTGTCGTCGGGGCCGGCCGGCGAGTCCGGGTACTCCCGCTGGGCCCGGTCGACCAGGGCGGTCAGCCGGGTCTTCAGCTCGGCGCTCATCTCGTTCGCGTCGGGGTACGCGGCCGGGTCGATCGGCTCGCCGACGAGGATGGTGATCGGGGTGTGCCGGCGGGTGAGGGTGCGCGGCCGACCCTTCGTCCAGAGCCGCTGGGTGCCCCAGAGCGCGACCGGCAGCAGCGGCACGCCGGCCTCCTGCGCCATCCGGGCCGCCCCGTTCTTGAGGTCCTTCACCGTGAACGACCGGCTGATCGTGGCCTCCGGGAAGACGCCCACGATCTCGCCGCTGCGCAGCGCGTCCACCGCCGCGCTGTACGAGCCGGCACCGGCTCGCCGGTTCACCGGGATGTGCTTCATGCCGCGCATCAGCGGGCCGGAGATCTTGTGCGCGAACACCTCGTGCTTGGCCATGAACCGGACCAGGCGGCGGGACTCGTGCGCCCCGTACCCACAGAAGATGAAGTCCAGGTAACTCACGTGGTTGCTGGCCATGACCGCGCCGCCGGTGCGGGGCACGTGGTGCTTGCCCTCGACGGTCAGGCGCAGGTCGAGAACCCGGAACATCGTCTTGGCGGCGGTGATCACGGGCGGGTACACGAGTTCCGGCATCCGGCGACTTTACCCTGCTGGGGGCCGGACCATGTCAGGGCCGCGCGCCGCCGCCCACGGCGGACGGCTGACCCGTTTCTGCCCCCGGCCGAGCGCTCTGGCGCCCCGGGTCGCGGCAGACCGCACGGAATCAGTGCCCTCGGACGACGCACGGGGGCACTGATTCCGTGGTTCTGCGCGGCGGAAGCGGTTCAGTGCGGCGGGCACTGTGGGTCAGGTGGAGAGTTGGTGCAGGTTCAGGCGGCCTCGGGCGAAGGCGTCGACCCGGCCCCAGCGGCCCGGGATGTCCAGCACCTCGATCCGCCCCATGCCGATCGGCAGGCGCGGCTCGACCGACAGGTGTCCCCCGTGCGGCTCGATGCCCAGCATGGTGCGCAGCAACAGCATCGGGGTGCCGGTCGACCAGGCCTGCGGGCTGCACGCCGTCGGATACTCGACGGGGAACTTGGTCAGCTCCCGGTGGTACCCGCCGAACGCCTCGGGCAGCCGCCCGTCGAAGTAGCTGGCGGCGGCGAGAATACCGTCGGCGATGGTCGCGGCCTCCTCCGCGAAGCCGTACCGGCGCAGCCCCCAGGCGATGAACGAGTTGTCGAACGGCCAGATCGTGCCGTTGTGGTAGCCGATCGGGTTGTACCGGGCCTCCCCCTCGGCCAGCGTCCGCACGCCCCAGCCGGAGAACAGCCGCGGCCCGACCAGGTGCTCGGCGAGCTTCTCGGCCCGGTCATGGTCGACGATGCCGCTCCACAGCAGGTGGCCGATGTTCGAGCTGAGCACGTCCGCCGGCCGTCCGTCCGGGTCCAGGGCGAGGGCGAAGTACTCCCCGTCCTCCACCCACCAGTCGCGGTTGAAGCGCTCCTTGAGCTGCGCCGCCTCCCGCTCCAACTGCTCGGCGAACGCCGGGTCGTCCCAGAACTCGCGCGCCATCCGGGCGGCCCGGACCTTCGCGTCGTACGCGTACCCCTGCACCTCGCAGGTGGCCCGGGGGAACGGCGGCAGCGTGCCGTCACGGTACGAGATGGAGTCCCAGGAGTCCTTCCAGCACTGGTTCTCCAGGCCGGTGTCGGTGTTGCGCCGCTCGTACCAGATGTAGCCGTTGCCGACCAGATCGGCGTAGCTGTCGATCCACCTCAGCGCAGCCCGGCACTCCTGCTCCAACTCCCGGACCAACGCCACGTCCCCGGTCCACCGCTCGTACTCGTCGAGCAGCACCACGAACAGCGGCGTCGCGTCCACCGAGCCGTAGTACGGCGAGTGCGGCTGCTCCTCGAACGCGGCCGTCTCGCCGTAGCGCAGCTCGTGCAGGATCCGCCCCGGGTCCTCGTCCCGGAAGTCGTCGAACCGGGTGCCCTGCAACGATCCGAGCAGGCGCAGCGTGGTCCGGGACAGGTCCGGGGCGAACGGCATGGCCTGTAGGCAGGTCAGGATGCTGTCCCGGCCGAACATGGTCATGAACCAGGGCAGTCCGGCCGCGGGCAGCATCTGCCCGCCGAGCGACAGGGGCGAGAAGCGCAGCGCCGCCAGGTCGATCAGGCTCCGCCGGTACGTGCGGGCCAGGTGCTCGCACTCGGAGTTCACCTTCGGCGCGGCGGCGACCCACTCCTCCAGGTCACGCTGGAGGGCCGGCCGCTCGTGGCTGGGCATCCGCAGCCCCATCCGCAGGTCCCGGCCGCCCGGCCCGACCGCGACCGTCTCCACGTCGATGTCCGTGCTCCACTGCCCGTTCGGCTCCAGGTGGACGCTGTACGCGAAGCCGTTGCGGTCGTACCGGGCGGTCTGCGACGAGGAGATCACCGTCTCCCGCCGGAAGTTGCCCCGTCGGTAGCCCAGCCGCAGGCGGTCCGCCTCGGCCTCCGCGTAGGTCTCGCCCTTCTTGTTCAAGATCTCGTCCTTGACCTCGAACAGGTCGGCGAAGTCGGCGCCGGCGTCCATCCTGATCTCCAGGTCGACGGCCTTCTCGTCGTGGTTGAGGATGGTCAACTGCTCGTGGAAGCTGCCGCCGACCGTCCGCTCGCGGATGATCGACAACTTGGCGTCGACGTAATGGGTAGGCATCCCCGGCACCAGGAAGAACCGCGCCTCGTAGTACTGGAGGTCGTCGTAGGAGAGCGCGTTGAGCCGCTCGCCGTTGACCGTCAGCACCCAGCGGGACAGGAACCTGGTGTCGATGGAGAACAGCCCGGTCGGCTCGGAGGGCGTCGCCTCGATGTCGCCGGTGTCCTCCGACACCACGAAGGTGTTGCCGTCGAGGATCCGGACCGTGTTGGCCTGCGCCATCAATACACCTCCCGGTGGAAGAGCCGACGCGGCTCCCGGCTGCCCGGAGGGCCGGGGAAGAGCCGCTCCACCTGCACCACCAGCCGGGCGTCGCCGGTCACCGTCATGTCACCGCGCAGCAACGCCGCCAATCCGTCCTCCCGGCCGGTGGCGAGACCCTCGAACAGCGCCGGGCTGGTCCCGACGACCGTGTCGGCCTCCCGGTCCTCCTGGCTCACCCGGACCCGCCCCCGGTCGATCACCAGCAGCCAGTGCCTGGTCTGCGGCCCCTCGTGCAGGTCGAAACGCAGGGTTCCGGAAACCTTGGTCAGCAGGGGCTCGTAACCCCGCCGGTCCAGGTTCTCGAAGAACCTGGTGGTCGCATCCAGCATCGGGCCCTCTCCTCCCGTCGATCCGCGTTCGACGTCGCAGGAGGGTCCCCGGCCGGTGCGGGGTCAACCTCGCCCGGATCGGGTGAGCGGGTGGGCGCGGGCGCACGACGCGACGCCGGCCCCCGGGCGGGGGCCGGCGTCGCCGCGGCGGACGGTCAGTTGTTGGGCTCGTCGGCGCTGATGTCCGCCAGCACCGACTGCGGCTCGCGCTCGACCGCGAGGTCGCCCATCGAGATCAGGCCGACCAGCCGCCCGTCGTCGATCACCGGCAGCCGGCGTACGGCGTAGGTGCGCATCAGGTCGGCGGCGGCCACCGTGTCGTCGTACTGGCTCACCGTGATCACGTCCCGGCTGGTGATCTGGTTGAGCCGGGTCGAGGTCGGGTCCAACTGCTCGGCGACGCCCCGAACCGTGATGTCCCGGTCCGTGACGATGCCGGCCACGTCGGTGCCGTTGGTCACCACCACGTCGCCGATGGCGCTGTCGCGCATCTCCCGCGCCGCGGCGGTGAGCGTCTCGTTGCCGTCCATCGTCACCAACCGGGTCGTCATGAACTCTCCGACCGTTGTCATGGTGCTCCCCTCTCGGTGTCGGCACCCGCGGTCTACCCGCCCGCCCCGAGGGGTAACGCGGACCGGGCCGCCGATGACCGGTGCCCGGTGGAGGGCTCGTGGTTCAGCCAGTTCACCGCGTCGCGGGACTCAGCCGCGCGGTGGCATGCCGTAGAGCCGCTCGACGTGCAGGCGTAGCACCAGCCGCCCCTCGGCGACCATCGCGGCGCGGAAGTCGTCCCAGTCGGGGTGCTCGCCCTGCACGGCCCGGTAGAGCCCGACCAGTTCCTCCACCGTCGCGTCGTCCGGCCGCCGCGCCACCGGGGTCAGCTCGGCCCGCGCCTCGGCCACCGCGTACGCCCAGCCGTCGTCGCTGCTGACGTGGAAGCTGGCCCGGGGGTCCCGGCGCAGGTTGGCGGTCTTGGCCCGCCCGTCGGTGACCGAGACCCGGATCAGCCCGGCCGCCCGGTCGAAGGAGTAGACCACGTTCGACAACTGCGGGCGCCCGTCCCGCTTGATGGTCGCCAGCACGCCCATCCACCGGCCCGCGATGAGCTCGGTGAGGGCGCTCCGGGTCTTCTCGTCCGCCACGGCAGCCTCCAGGTCGGGTCGTCGTACCTGGGTCCATCCAACCCGACGCGCGGCCCGCCGGCCGGCCGACGCGACGGCCCGGCCGGCGGGAGCGGGGTCAGCGGCCCTCGGCGGCGACCAGCTCGGCGAGCTGCACCGCGTTCAGCGCGGCGCCCTTGCGCAGGTTGTCGTTCGAGCAGAACAGGGCGAGGCCGTGCTCCGCAGTCTCGTCGGCGCGGATCCGACCCACGTACGTCGGGTCCTGGCCGGCGGCCTGCAACGGGGTCGGCACGTCGGACAGGGCCACCCCGGGGGCGCCGTCGAGCAGTTCGCGGGCCCGCTGCGGGGTGATCGGCCGGGCGAACCGGGCGTTGATCTGGAGCGAGTGGCCGGTGAAGACCGGGACCCGGACGCAGGTGCCGGAGACCCGCAGCCCGGGGATCTCCAGGATCTTGCGGCTCTCGTCGCGCAGCTTCTGCTCCTCGTCGGTCTCCTCGGAGCCGTCGTCGACGATCGAGCCGGCGAGCGGGAGCACGTTGAACGCGATGGGCCGGGCGAAGACCCGGGGGGCCGGGAACTCCACGGCCGTGCCGTCGAAGGCCAGCCCCGCGGCCTGCTCGGCCACCTTGCGGACCTGCTCGTCCAGCTCGGCCACGCCGGCCAGGCCGGCGCCGGAGACCGCCTGGTACGTCGAGACGACCAGGCCGACCAGCTCCGCCTCGGCGTGCAGCGGGCGCAGCACCGGCATCGCGGCCATCGTGGTGCAGTTCGGGTTGGCGATGATGCCCTTCGGGCGGTTCGCGGCGGCGTGCGGGTTGACCTCGGCGACCACCAGCGGCACGTCCGGGTCCGTCCGGAACGCCGACGAGTTGTCGATCACGACCGCGCCGGACTCGGCGACCCGGGGGGCCAGCTCCTTCGCCGTGCCCTTTCCGGCGGAGAAGAGCACGATGTCCAGCCCGGAGTAGTCGGCGGTCGCCGCGTCCTCGACGGTGACCTCGCCGTCCCGCCACGGCAGGGCGCGCCCCGCCGAGCGGGCGGAGGCGAACAACCGCACCTGCTCCGCCGGGAACTCGCGCTCCGCCAACACCTGCCGCATCACGCCACCGACCTGGCCGGTGGCCCCCACAATGCCGATCCTCATGCCCGCGAGGCTACCCAGGTCGACGCCCCGGCCGGGAACGCTTTCCCACCGCACGGACCCGTCCCGGCAGTGACCCGACCCACCTGGACCAGCGCCGGAACCGCAACGACGACCCCGGCGCGGAGCGTCGCCCGGAAAATCACAGGCGACCCGGCCGCCGGGCCGCAACATCCGCGCCCGGCAGCCGCACGCCCCGTGCCACCGGCCCGGCAGCCGCCACGGCCCGCGCGACGGAGATCACATCTCCCTTCTCCGCGCGGGCCGGTCGGCGGGCCGCCGTCGGGCGGGTCAGCGGGGGGCGTCGACGATCTCGCCGAGGTTGGTGGCGACGAGGTCGTCGCGGATCAGCGCGGCGTCGCCCTCCACCACCAGGGTGAGCGACTCCGGGTGCAGGTGGCCCGCGGCGGCGGCCGAGACCTCGTCGACGTCGGCGGCGAGCAGCGACTCACGCAGCCGGGCGTGGTAGTCGTCCGGCAGGTCGTGCACGACCAGGGTGGTCAGCGCCGACGCGATCGCCCGAGGGCTCTGCAGCTCGACCGAGAGCTGCCCGGCCCGCCAGGACCGGGCCACCGCGAGCTCGTCCTCGGTGACCCCGCCGACCTGGGTACGGCTGATCTCGCCGACCGCCTCCACCAGCGCGGGCGCGGTCACCGCCGTCTGCACGCCCGAGCTGACCGCGAACCGGCCGAACCGGCGGGACGAGGCGAACTCGCCCCGGATGCCGTACGTGTAGCCGCGCACCTCGCGGATCAGGTGGTTGAGCCGGGAGGTGAACGCCCCGCCGAGCACCGTGCCGGCCAGCAACGACGGCACGTGGTCGGGGTGCGCCCGGTGCGGCGCCGGGTGGCCCAGCCGAAGCGTGGACTGCACCGACCCGGGCCGGTCGACCAGGATGATCCGCCGCCCGGCGCGCAGCGACACGTCGATCGGACCGCCCTGGGAGACCGGGCCGCCGCCGGTGCCGGCGAACGCCGCCGCGCCGAGCGCGTCCAGGTCGAGGCGATCCAGGTCGCCGACGACGATCAGGGTGCCGGGACGGAGGAACCACTCGGAGTGGAAGACGGTGATGTCCTCGGGGTCCAGGCCGGCCACCGAGTCCGGGTCCCCGTACATCGGGCGGCCCCACCGGTTCTCCGCGCCGAACAGGTCGGCCCGCAACGCCGCCTCGGCCCGGGGGCCCGGGTTCGCCCAGTCCATCCGCAGGGCGGTGGCCTCGTCGTCGCGGACCCGCCGCACGTCGTCCGGGTCCAGCCGGGGCGTCCGGACGGCCTCGGCGAGCAGCTCCACGGCGGCGGCCAGCCGGTCCACCGGCACCTGGACGCTGACCTGGAACGAGTCCCAGTCCAGCCCGGTCACCAGCTCGGTGCCGAGCCCCTCCACGGCCAGCGCGTACGAGGTGGCGTCCCGCTGCGCGGTGCCCTCCTCCAGGGCCTTGGCCAGCACCGCCCCGAGCCCCTCCCGGCCGGCCGGCTCCCGCCCGGCGCCGGCGTCGAGCAGCAGCAGCGCCACGGCCAGGTTCTGCCCGGGCAGGTGCGCGGCGACGACCTGGCCGCCGGCCACCGAGCGGCGTACCACCTGCGGGAACCGGTAGGGCCGGGCCAGCCCCGGCCCGGGACGGTCGGCGATCAGGCTCATCGGGGTTTCCTTCCGTTCACGACTGCGGGGCCGGCGGACAGCGGATCGCGGCGGCCCACCGGGCGGCGCCGCGCGGTCGTCGGCCTCACGCGCTCTCCTCGGGCAGATATGTCAGGGTCACCCGGTCCTCGGCACGCAGCATCTCGGCGGCGAGCTCGGCGATCTGCTCGGCGGTCACCGCGAGCCAGGCGGGCAGCCGCTCGGCGGCGACGGCCGGATCGCCGAACTGGGTGGCGTACCGGCCGAGAGCGTCGGCGCGTCCGTCGACCGTGGACATCTGCCGCCACCACCCGGTGCTCAGCAGCGCCTTGGCCCGGTCCAGCTCGGCGGCGGTGACCGGCACGGTGGCCAACTCGTCGACCACCTCGGCCACCCCGGCGGCCAGCCGCTCGCCGCTCACCCCGGGACGGGCGGTGGCGGTGGCGATCAGCGGGGCGGGGGCGTGCGCGAGATCCACCCCGTAGGAGCCGACCAGGTCGGGCTGGGCGATCCGCTCGCCGTCGGCGAGGCGCTGGTAGAGCCGGCTGCCCCGGCCGCTGCCCAGCACGGTGGCGAGGACGGTGAGCACGTCGTACCCGGGGGTGCCGAAGGCGTGGGTGCGGTGCGCGACGTAGACGCGGGGGGCGGGCACCGCGGCCGTGACGGTCTCCGCCACCGGCCCGCCGCCGCCCGGCACGTGCCGGCCGTCCGGCGCGGCCGGGATCGACTCCCGGGCCGGGAGTGCGCCGAAGTACTTGTCGGCCAGCGCGAACACCTCGGCCGCGGTGGCGTCACCGACCACGGTCAGCACCGCGTTGTTCGGTGCGTAGTAGGTGCGGTGGAAGTCCTGGAAGGTGGCCAGCCCGGCGGCGTTCAGGTCGGCCATCGACCCGATCGTCGCGTGGTGGTACGGGTGTCCCGGCGGGTAGAGCAGCGGCAGCAGCCGCAGCCACGCGTCGCCGTACGGCACGTTCTCGTAGCGCTGGCGGCGCTCGTTCTTGACCACCTCCCGCTGGTTGTCCAGCGTCTCCTGGGTCAGCGCCGGCACCAGGCCGCCCATCCGGTCGGCCTCCAGCCAGAGCGCCAGCTCCAGGTGCTCGGCCGGGACGGTCTCGAAGTAGTTCGTCCGGTCCGGGTTGGTGGTGGCGTTCAGGGAGCCGCCGGCGCCCTGGACGAGCTTCATGTGCTCGGTCTTCGCCACGTTCACCGAGCCCTCGAACATCAGGTGCTCGAAGAGGTGGGCGAACCCGGTCTGCCCGTCCGGCTCGTGCCGGGAGCCCACGTCGTACCAGAGGTTCACGGCGACCGCGGGGGCGGCGCGGTCCTCGCTCACCACCACGCGCAGGCCGTTGTCCAGTCGGGTCGTTTCGATCGGCCAGGGGTAACCGCTGTCGGGCATGGCCCGACGCTATCCGATCGGGGGGACGGAAAGGTGACGCGCGCGTGGTCGGCGCGGCGGCGGGCCCGCCTGCCGCAGCCCGTCGGGTGCGGCCGGGCGCGGTGACGATCCGGGGTACGCCCGGACCGCCTCCCGCCGGGAGCGCCGGGCGCCGGTCGCGCGCCCGGCGCGCCCGCTCAGTCCGGGGGCTCGACCGGGGGCACCGTTTCCTCCGAGGCGCGCTGCTCCGGCACCGTGTCGGGGGCGGCGTCCCGGTCCTCCTCCCGCAGGTCCGACTCCGTGAGGATGGCGGCGGCCTGGGCCCGCGGGTCGTCGCTGCCGGCGGCGGCCTCCTCGGGCAGCAGGTGGGCCCGGGACTCGATCCGGTCCTGGTCACTGTGAGCATTCGTCATGCGGGCCTCTGTACCCCGTACGCGGCTCGGCGGAACGGGGCGCGCACCTCGTAGTGATCCCGCCGCGTCGGGTATCGTGGTCGCCGTGACGTGGTGCTATCGATGGTTTAGGCGGCCGGCTGGAGGAGCCGGTGACTTCACCATGATCTGACGTCACTCCTCTTCGAGCCGGCTGGGCAGGGACATTGGTTCCTGCCCTTTTGCGTACGAGCAGCCGGCTCGACCCTGGGCGCCGGCCCCGGGGCACGGTCGGCAGAAGGAATCCCACCGTGACCACCCCGGACAACCATCGCGTCATCGACCAACGGATCGATCGCATCGTGCCGTTGACCACCCCGGCCCTGCTGCACCACCACCTGCCCCTGGACGCGCCGCTCACCGAGGCCGTGCTCGACGGCAGGCGCGCGGTCAGCCGGGTGCTCGACCGCGCCGACGACCGGCTGCTGGTGGTGGTCGGCCCGTGCTCGGTGCACGACCCGGCCGCCGCGCTGGACTACGCGGCCAAGCTGCGGACCGTCGCCGACCGGCTCGCCGACGACCTGCTGATCGTGATGCGGGTGTACTTCGAGAAGCCGCGCTCGACGGTCGGCTGGAAGGGCCTGATCAACGACCCCGGGCTGGACGGCTCGGGCGACGTGAACACCGGCCTGCGCACCGCCCGCGCGCTGCTGCTGGACGTGCTGCGGCTGGGCCTGCCGGTGGGCTGCGAGTTCCTCGACCCGATCACCCCGCAGTACATCGCCGACACGGTGGCCTGGGGTGCGATCGGCGCCCGCACCGTGGAGAGCCAGGTGCACCGGCAGCTCGCCTCCGGCCTGTCCATGCCGATCGGCATGAAGAACCGCCCCGACGGCAGCGTCGGCACCGCCGTGGACGCCATCCGGGCGGCCGGCGTCCCGCACGTCTTCCCCGGGATCGACGTCTCCGGCACCCCGGCGATCATGCACACCCGGGGCAACGTCGACGGCCACCTGGTGCTGCGCGGCGGCAACGACGGCCCGAACTACGACGCCGCCTCGGTGGCCGGGGCGCTGGAGCTGCTCCGGGCGGCCGGCCTGCCGGAGCGGGTGGTGGTCGACGCGAGTCACGCCAACAGCGGCAAGGACCACCGCCGCCAGCCGCTGGTCGCGGCCGACATCGCGGACCAGCTCGCCGCCGGCCAGCGCGGCATCGTCGGCATCATGCTGGAGAGCTTCCTGCTCCCCGGCCGGCAGGACCTCGACCCCACCCGCGAGCTGGAGTACGGCCGCTCCGTCACCGACGCCTGCCTCGGCTGGGACACCACGCAGGAGGTCCTCGACACCCTGGCCGCCGCCGTCCACACCCGCCGCACCACGACGGCCCCCCTCGCCCCCCCGGCCTGACCTCCACCCCACCCACCCCGCCCCGGTGATCAAGAGCTTTGCGCCAGCAGTCGCCACCGGACCTGACGCAAAGCTCTTGATCACCGCGCGTGGAGGTGGGTGGGGGTGGGATTCGGTCCCGGGGCTGGGTGGGGTGGGGTGGGGTGGGTTTGACCGTTTCCGGCTCGGGTAGCTGACCGTCGTGACCGACGACCCACCAGTGACGGACGCAGCTGTGGACGACGCCGAGCTGGCCACCGACACCGATCTGCCCGCCGACACCGACCCGACCGGGGACGCCGGGGCGGTCGAGGAGCCGGACACCCGGCTGCTCGACGAGCTGCTCGACGAGATCTACCACGGCCAGGAGCGGATCAGCCAGGCGGACATCTACCGCCGGGCGGTCGCCGCCGAGCTTCCCGCGGCGCTGCTCACCCGGATCGCCGCGCTCCCCCAGGGCGAGTACGCGGTGGACGAGGCTGCCGATCTGCTGGGCGGGTCGGTCGCCTGACGCCTCGGGTGCGGCCGGCACGAGCAGGCCCACGGCGGCCGACGCCGTCACCCGGGCTGACCGCGGCACCGACCCCGCCCCGACCACGGAGAGGACAGCGAGATGACCGATCGCGAGGAGCAGCGGGAGGAGCGCGTCCCGGCGCTCGGCCAGCCGCCGGAGGGCCTGGACACCACGCCCGAGCCGGACTTCGCCGACGAGCACGACATCACCGCCGTCGACCCGGACATCATCACCGGCGACGAGGACGACGAGGAGCGCGAGACGCAGTCCCCGCACGGCTGGTCCGGCATGCAGCGCTGACGCAACGCCGGACGGGTACGGGGAGGCGGCCGGCGGCCCCTCCCCGTACCCGTGTCAGTCCTTGTCGCGTCCGTCGGCCTTGTCGCGACCTCCGTCGGCGGCCTGCTGGGCGATGGCGTAGCCCATCTGGAGGAAGTCGGAGGCCGCCACCGCGGTCAGCGCGGTGGCCACCAGCCGGGTCAGCCGGGGGGCCAGCACCAGGCCGCCGGTGAGCCCGGTGGCCACCCAGACCGCCAGGCAGAACGGGCAGCTCAACAGCTCCCCGATAGCGTGCCGGGTGGGGCTGCCCGAGTCCCGGACCTGCTCCATCACCTCGCCGGAGCCGCTCGGGCGGTCGTACCGGGTGAACGGGGCGCGCAGCGGGCTGGTGATCGCGTCCTTGGACAGCAGCCGGCTGAGCTTGTGGGTGGCGATGGAGAGCAGCACCACGTCCGACGGGCTGGGCCGCTCCGGCACCGGCCGGCCGGTCGCCCGGACCAGTCCGGCGAGCGTCGCGGTCACCCCGGCGTAGGTGCCCATCGCCACCAGGTAGCCACCGAGCGGGCGGTGCTCGTGCGGCGCGTACGCCTGGCGCAGCCGCGCCACCTTCTGCTTCAGGCTGCTGTCGCTCAACCGCGTCTCCTCGTTCTCTGCGCGTGCTGGCGCGCGGCGCGCCGGCAGCGGGTCCGGCTGCCGGCTCAACCGGCGGTCAGGTTGTCGGCCACCTCGCGGGCGAGGTTGACCAGGGTTTCCTCGGCAAGTCCCGGCTCCGCCCGGCCGGATGCCCCGGTCAGGTCGAGCTGGACCCGGGCGCCCCCGGCGTCCGCGGGCTCCACCCGGATCTCGGCCGACCAGCCGGGGGCGGAGGCGCTGGCCCACCGGGCCCGCATCTGCCCGGGGCTGACGTCGGGGCGGCTGCGGCCGTCGGACCGCAGCGGCTGGGGCAGCCAGGCGGCGGCCCGGTCCGGGTCGGTCGCCGTGTTGAACACCACCTCTGGTGGCGCGGACATCCCGCGCTCCGCGTGCTCCGCCATCACTCGTCCCGCAGCCGGGCCGGGTCGACCTCGCGCCCCGGGTGCCGGGCCAGGTACTCGGTCTCCAGTTCCGCCGTGCGACGCAGGTGGTTCGCGAGCGCCGAGTCCGCCGCGTGCCGCAGCGTGTCCAGACGGGTGCGGTGCAGGCTGTGTATCTCGCGGATCAGGTCCTCGTCGGCGAGCTCGGTGGGGTCGATCCCCAGCTCGCCGTCAACGGGCCCGTCGTCGGTGGACATGTCGTGGACGTGGTCGCCGTCCCACTCGGGCATCCGCTGCTCCGGGCTGGCTTCCCTCGGGCCGCCGGTCTGCCGCACTGATTCGGTCATCGTCGCCCCCTCGTCTCGTCTGGGCTGGCGTCTAGACGGATGCCCACACCGGCCACCACCAAACCCCCGAACTACGACGCCGCGTCGGAGAGCGCCCCGACTCCCGGTACCCTCGACCCCATGAAACGGCTCTGGACACCGGCGTGGATCGCCCGCCACGTGGCCATGGTCGTGCTGGTCGTCAGCTTTCTCGGGCTGGGCTGGTGGCAGATCAACCGGGCCTCCGACGGCAACTCCATCAGCTGGGGTTACGCCATCGAATGGCCCGTCTTCGCCGCGTTCGTCTTCTTCGTCTGGTGGCGTGAGCTGCGGCACACCCTGCGCTCCGCCGCCGACGGGCCGCCGGCGGGCGGCGACGAGGCGGGTGAGGCGGGCGAGGAGCAGTCCGGCGGCGACGTCATGGCCGGCGCGGCCCTGTCGTCGTCCGGCGCCCCGACGGGGGTACGCCGACCCGTGCGGGTCGCCCGGGCGTCGGCGGTGCCGGCCGGCGGCCCTGAGGACGCCGACCTGGCCGCGTACAACCGCTACCTGGCATGGCTGAACGCCAATCCGGGCGCCCGGCCCGGTGACTATCCCGGCTGACGCCGGTTCGCGACTACCCGGCCGAGGCCGGTTCGGAAGGACGGACGAAGGTGGGCGGAGCCCTTACCCGGTACCGCGTGATCGCCTGGATCGTGGGCGTGGCGCTGGCAGTGCTGGTCCTGATCGGCATGCCGCTGAAGTACGGGTTCGACGAGAAGACGGTGGTCGCGGTCGTCGGGACCGCCCACGGCTGGCTGTACATGCTCTACCTGGCGGCGACGTTCGACCTGTCCCGCCGGGCGGACTGGCCGCTGAAGCGGATGCTGCTGGTGATGCTCGCCGGCACGGTGCCCTTCGTGTCCTTCTACGCCGAACGGCGGGTGAGTCACTGGCTGGCTCCCGAGCGCGCCCGCACCCCGGAGCCGGTCGCCGGCTGAGGCTGACCCGGCCGGGTCAGCGATCCGGGCGCCAGAACTCCTCCGCGGAGGCCGGCGCGGTGCCCCAGCCGCCGTACCGCACGCCCTCGCGGGCCCGGTGCACGGCGCGGCTGACCTGCCCGAACTGCCGCTGGTCGTCGCTGCTGAACAGCAGCACCCGGACGCCCCGGTGCCAGCTCCACAGCTCGTACGGCGGCGGGCGCCAGCGGGCGCAGACCGCCGCGAGCAGCACGGGCAGCAGGGCCACCGCCCCGAGTGTCAGGTACGCCCCGGCGGTCAGCCGTTGCAGGCCGCCGGTGAAGCCGAGCAGCAGCCCCACCCCGGCGATCATGACGGCGGTCACCGCCACCGCCCGGACGGCGAGCCGGTCGTGTGGGCCCCTGGCGGTGTGCAGGTGGGTCAGGTCGGTGATCGCGAAGCTGCTGCGGCCGACGGTGAACCGGTCCGTCGTGACGACGATCCCGGGCTGGGCGTAGAGCAGGGTAGGGGGCGCGGGGGTCACCCTCGGTGACCGGCGCGGGCGGGTAGCGGAGCCATCTCGGATCACGGCTGTCTCCCACGGCTGAGGGGCCGGGAGCGGTCCCCGCGGCGTCGGTCGACGCCTGACGGGATTCCCGGCTCCGCCCCATTGTCTGGCCGTCTGTCCAGCCCAGACCCCGGATTTCCGGACTCGGGCCCGAGCCTGCGGTCCCCTCTGCGCCGGCAAGAGGCCACCAATTCCGGCTTGTCCGGCTATTGATCGTCGCGTCCGGCGGCATCCGCCCAGAACGACGAAAGCCGTGGAACGCCCGTTCCGCACATCCGGCCCAACCGGTCGCGCCGGAGCGCTTCCCCTTCAACTACCGAACGTGACTGTATCTCACGACACATCCGGCCCGTTTTGCCACTTTCGCCCCTGCTTCACCTGCGGGTAACTTCCGTCCCGGGTTAGGTTGTGCGGGTCGGACCGGTCGACGGCCGTCCACCCGGACAGCCCCGGGCCGGCGTCGCCGCGGCGTCCGCGACGCCCGGCGACTGATGGGAGAGGAGCCTTCCGCTCTTGTCGTCCCTCAGGAATTCGCTGCGCGCACTGGCGGCAGTCGGCCTCGCGGCCGTGCTGATCGCCCCGGCGTCGGCGGCTCAGGCCGAGCCGTCGCCCGCCGAACTGACCCAGCGAATCGAGAAGTCCTCGACCGAGCTGGAACGGGTCGTCGAGTCCTACAACAAGCTCACCGAGGACATCAAAGCGAACAAGGCCGCCGCGGCGAAGCTGACGGCCCGCATCGGGCCGCTGGAGGCGCAGACCGCGCAGAGCCGGGCGGACGTCGGCGAGATCGCCGTCACCGCGTACAAGACGGGCCGGATGGACACCGCCAACGCGCTGCTGAGCGCGGGCGGCCCGAGCAACCTGCTGGACCGGCTGGACACCCTCGACCAGCTCACCCGGCAGCGCCAGCAGCGGATCTCGGGCTTCACCGAGAGCCAGCGCCGGCTGCTCGACCAGAAGGCCCGGCTCGACGCGACGCTGGCAAAGCAGGCTGCGCAGGCCAAGCAGCTCGCCGCCGGCAAGAAGAAGATCGAGAAGGATCTGGCCGAGCTCTACGAGATGCGCCGCCAGGCGTACGGGCGGGCCACCGAGCCGCCGGCGCCGAGGCCGAAGCCGAAGTCCAAGTCGAGCGGGGGTTCCGCCGAGCAGGCGCCCGCCGTCTCCGGCCGGGCTGGCACCGCGGTCCGGTACGCGTACGGCGCCCTCGGCAAGCCCTACGTCTGGGCCGCCGACGGCCCGAACGGGTACGACTGTTCCGGCCTCACCTCCGCCGCCTGGCGGGCGGCCGGCAAGTCGCTGCCGCACAACACGAAGATGCAGTGGGGCGTGGTCAGCCACATCAGCCGCAGCGAGCTGCGCCCGGGCGACCTTGTCTTCTACAACAGCCTCGGGCACGTGTCCATCTACGTCGGCGGGGGCCAGGTGATCCACGCGCCGACCTTCGGGCGCAACGTGGAGAAGCGGAGCGTCGACCTGATGAAGCCCTACGGGTACGGCCGGGTCCGCTGACGGCCCCGACACGAGCGGCGAACGGCCGGCGTCCCCCTGTCGGACGCCGGCCGTTCGCCGTATCGATACCAGGTCAGGCGGCCTGCAGGCCCTCCGCCCTGGCGAGCTCGCGCAGCCGGCCCAGGGCCTGGATCTCCAACTGCCGGATCCGCTCCCGGGAGAGGGAGAACCGCGAGGCGACTTCGGTCAACGAGTGCTCCCGCCCGTCCTCCAGGCCGTAGCGGGCCCGCATGATGCCGGCCGACCGGTCGTCGAGGTGGTTGAGCAGACCCTCGATGCGCTGCCGCTCCAGCCCGGTGAGGACGATGTCCTCCGGCGACGGGGCGTCGGTGTCGGCGACCAGGTCGCCGAGCTTGGTGTCGCCGTCGTCGCCGATCGGGGTGTCCAGCGACACGGTGTCCTGCGACCAGCGGACCAGCTCGTTGACCCGCTCGACTGTGACGCCGAGAGACGCCGCGATCTGCTCCGGCTCCGGGTCGCCGCCCAACTCGCGGGTGAGCTGCCGGGTCACGTTCCGCATCCGGTTGACGTCCTCGACCAGGTGCACCGGCAGTCGCACGGTGCGCTCCTGCTGGGCGATCGCCCGGCTGATCGCCTGGCGGATCCACCAGGTCGCGTAGGTGGAGAACTTGTAGCCCCGCTCGTAGTCGAACTTCTCGACCGCCCGGACCAGGCCGGTGTTGCCCTCCTGGATCAGGTCGAGCATGGGCATGCCCGAGCGCACGTAGCGCCGGGCGATGGAGACGACCAGCCGCAGGTTGGCGCGGATGAAGAGGTCCTTCGCCCGCTCGCCGTCCGCGACCACCCGCTCCAGCTCGTCCCGGGCGACGGCGGCGGGAACGCGGTCGGTGTCGAGCAGGTGCTCGGCGTAGAGGCCGGCCTCGATCGCCTTGGAGAGGTCGACCTCCATGGCGGCGTCCAGCAGCGGCGTCCGGGAGATTTCGTGAAGGTAGACTCCGACAAGGTCGCGCTCCTCGGCCACCTCGTCGGTTCGCTTGCCGATGTTCTTGTCCACGTTGTCCACGGTCCCCTCGCTCGCGCCGGTTGCCCGGTTCCTTGCCATCCCCACGTCCATCAGCCCTCCCCCGTAACTTCCGCTGTGCCCACCGGTGCTGTCCTGACACCTGCACAACAGTTGAGACGGGTCCGGGATTCCGTGTCGTGAGTCGAAAGTGTCACGAATGCCTGAGTAGTAGCTGAGAGCCCGATCCATGTTTGCTGTCAGCACCCCGTCGGGCGGCTCGCATTCGACGCCACGGCCGGCTCGGCGGATCGGCGTACGCTGCCACCCCTGGGCATGGCACCATTGCCGGCCCCGGGCGCACAGCGATCCGCATCACCGCCGCGCTGCGATCCTGGTCACGGCCTGACCCGCGCCGACGGACCGGTCGGTTCATTCACGGACACGGAATACCCTCGCCCCGGTTGAACAATCCGGGGCGTGCGCGAAGTCCCACTCCGGCCGGCGTCGTGACCAACGTCACCGGGCGCGGCCCCCACGCAGCGGCCGGTGACGGGACCTCAGGAGGCGAGCAGGGCGATAGCGCCGCGGACCTCGTGGGCGGAGCGGGCCAGGGCGGCCCGGGCGGCGGACACCTCAGCCCCGGAGACCAGCGACACCAGGGCGGTCTTCAGGTCGCCGTCGGCCTCGTGCAGGGCCAGCCGGCAGACCTCCTCGGCGCAGCCGGTGGCCTCCACCAGGATCGAGATCATCCGGCCCCGCAGCTTGGCGTTGGTGGCCACCATGTCGATCATCAGATTCGAGTAGACCCGACCCAGCCGCACCATCACGGCGGTGGAGAAGGTGTTGAGGACCAACTTCTGCGCGGTGCCCGCCTTCATCCGGGTCGACCCGGTCACCACCTCGGGGCCGGTGTCCACGCCGATGAAGACGTCGACCGCCGAGGCGGCATTCGCCTCCGGGTTGGCGCAGAGCAGCACGGTCGAGGCCCCCTGCGTCCTGGACGCGGCGAGCGCCCCGAGAACGTACGGGGTGCGCCCGCTGGCGGCCAGGCCGACGACCAGGTCGCCGGCGCCGACGCAGTCCGCCGCCGCGGCAGCTCCGCCCCCGTGGTCGTCCTCGGCGTCCTCGACGGCCCGCCACATCGCGTCGGAGCCGCCGGCGATGTGGGAGCAGAACCAGTGCCGGGGCGAATTGAAGGTGGGAGCCAGCTCGGCGGCGTCGAGCACCCCGAGCCGGCCGGAGGTGCCGGCGCCGAAGTAGTGCACCCGGTGCCCGCCGCGCAGCGCGGCGACCGCGAGGTCGACGGTGGCGGCGATCTCGTCGAGGACCGCCGCGACGGCGGCCGGCACCCGGCGGTCCGCCTCATTGATCACGGCGAGCACGTCCCGGGTGGACATCAGGTCGAGGTCGACGCTGAGCGGGTTGCGCCGCTCGGTCGGCGCGCCCACCCGGACCACCGGACGGGCCGGGACCGCGGCCACCCCGTCGGGCTGGACCCGGCCGGCGGTCATCCCCGCCTCCGGGTGGAGCCGACCCGGTGGGTCTGTACCGCCTCGGCGGTGACCTCCAGCGCCTTGCGGGCCCGCGCCCGGTTGCGGGCGGCCACGCCGACGAAGAGGCAGTCGACCACGGTGAGCTGGGCCAGCCGGCTGGCCATCGCGCCGGAGCGGTAGGTGGTCTCCCGGGCCGCCGTGGTGAGCACGAAGTCGGCGACCTCGGTGATCGGCGAGCGGGGGAAGTTGGTCAGCGCGGCCGTGGCCGCGCCCCGGGACCGGGCCTGCTCCAGCACCTCGATCACGTCTGCGGTGGTGCCGGTGTGCGAGATGCCCAACGCGACGTCGCCCTTGCCGAGCAGGGCCGCCGAGGTGAGCGCGGTGTGCACGTCGGGGAAGTAGAACGCAGTCCGACCGATGCGGTGCAGCTTCTGCTGGAAGTCGGAGGCGACGAAGCCGCTGGCGCCCGCACCGTACACCTCGATCCGGCTGGCGCCCACGATCGCCTCGACGACCTGCTCGCAGACGGCCGGGTCGAGCTGCTCGGCCGTCTCCTCGACGGCCCGCGCGTCGTTGAACGCGATGGTGGCGATGATCTGGGCCAGGTCGGCGCCGGGCGGGATGTCGCCGCCGACCACCCGGGCGTCCGGGGGCTCGATCCGGCGGGCCGCCTCGGCGGCGAGCCGGATGCGCAGCTGCGGGTAGCCGTTCATGCCGACCGAGCGGCAGAACCGGATCACGGTCGCCTCTGATGTCTCGGCGGTGGTGGCGAGGTCGGTGATGGTGCGCCGGGCGGCGTCCGCCGGGTCGGCGACCACCAGCCGTGCCACCCGCTGCTCGGCGGGCGACAGCGAGGGGAGCAGGCCGCTGATGTGGACGATCAGTCCACCCGGCTCGTGACTCACAGAAATCTTCGGACTCTTCGCCACGGATGAAACTTACTTTCATGAAGCGTGAGCGTCAACCATCTCCCCGCGTATCGGGAAAAAGTACTCCGGGCGTTCATCAGTGTTGCGCCGAACGCCGCCATTTCCGCAGTTTCCGGCGCTTCCCCGGCCCTGCCCGAGGCCGGGCGGCGGCCGACGGCCCGCCGTTCCGCCGGCGACCCGGCCGGGGCGGCGCGAGCTGTCGAGGCCTCGGCCCGGCGCGAGCGGTCCGGCCTACGGGCGGCCCTGAGGCGCCAGTCGCCGGCCCGCGCCCCGGTCTGCCGCGTCCACCCGGCCCGGACCGGACGGTACCGGTTGCCCGGCCTGCGGAGGCTCCCCGACCGGCACGGGCTCCCCGGCCGGCGCGGGCCGCTCGGCCGGCAGCCAGGCGGCCAGGTGGGCCCGGATCTGCCGGGAGACCTCCTCCTGCGGGCGACCGGCATCGACCACCACGAAGGTCGAGAACTCGGGCAGCGTCCGGTAGGCGGTGTCGGCGGCGGTCAGCCAGTCGATGGTCTCGTGGTCGGTGCCGCGCCGCTCGATCCGCCGGTACGCCTCGGCCGGGTCGACGGTGAGCAGGAAGGTGACCTGCGGCGGCGGGAAGATCCGGTATCCGGCGCGGGCCAGCCGCTCCCAGCGCTGCCCGCCATGCGCCCGGATGCTGGCGTACTGGCAGGCGGAGTACCGGTCCATCACGGCCGTACGGCCGGTGACCAGGCAGCTCAGCAACGCCGCCGCGATGGCGAGCCAGCGCAGCAGGGACTCGACGGCGAGCAGGCCGCGCCGGCCGACCAGCCGCTCGGCGTCCGGGCGGCCGAGCCGTTGGGCGAGCCGCCCGAGCCAGCGGCGCCCGCCGGCGTTGCGGTGGTACGTCGCCGGACGCCCGGCGGCGGTGAGTGCCTCGGCGAGGTGATGGGCCTGAGTGGTCTTGCCCGAGCCGTCGATGCCGATCAGGGCTACAGCGCGCAGTCGGGCCTTGCCGCGCCGCTCCCGCAGTGATCTGGCCACTCTCCACAGCCTATCGGACCCGCGCCCACCTCGGCGATTTGTCCGTCCGCATCCCATTGCCGCCCCGTCGGGCCAGGCTCAGGTGTGGGCGACCTCTGTGCCGGGTACGCAATTCGAATCCGCCTGTCCACCTCACGACCGACGGGAGAGCCAGATGGCCGAGCGCGGGGACGAGACCCTGGTGCACACGCTGAAGAAGGTCGCCGCCGTGCTCAAACAGTCCGAGATCCCGTTCGCCCTCGGCGGCAGCTTCGCGGTGTACGCCCACGGCGGGCACTCCAGCGACCACGACGTCGACTTCCTGATCCGGGGGCAGGACGTCGACCGGGCCATGGAGGCCCTGGTCGAGGCGGGCTTCACCGCCGAGCGCCCGCCCGAGGACTGGCTGGTGAAGGTCTACGACGACGGCCGGATGGTGGACCTGATCCACCGGCCGATCGAGACCCCGGTGACCGAGGAGACCTTCGCCGACACGATCGTCCGGCCGGTGGACGCGATCCACATGCCGGTGCTCTCGGCGAGCCAGCTCATGGTGCACAAGCTGCTCAGCTTCTCCCAGCACTACTGCGACTTCGCCCGGGCGCTGCCGCTGGCCCGGTCGCTGCGGGAACAGATCGACTGGGAACGGGTACGGAAGGAGACGCAGCACTCGCCGTACGCCGAGGCGTTCCTGGTGCTGCTCGACCGGCTGGACGTGGTGCCGCACTCCGGCGCCACCGAGGAGAAGGAGATCGTGTGAGCGCCTACCGCGACCATGCCGCCGGGACGCCCGCCGTCGCCGCCGGCTCGCCCGACGAGTACGTGGAGGCCGAGATCCAGCGGCTGCTCGCCGAGGACCCGGACGTCGCCGAGCAGGGGATCACCGTGGTCCGCCGGGAGCGGGGCCTGGTGCTCTACGGCGAGGTGGAGAGCCCGCACCGGCGGGAGGAGATCCTGCGCCGGGTGGCCGAGCGTTTTCCCGACGTGCCGGTCACCAGCGACATCGGGGTGATCCGCGCGCAGGCGCCCACGGAAGTCGAGCAGTTGCCGTGAGGGAGGTCGGAAGGTGATCCGGATCGCCGCCGTGGGCGATGTGCACGTGGACCAGGACGTGGTGGGCCGGTTCCGGCCCGCCCTCGACGAGCTGCCCGACTGCGCCGACGTGCTGCTGCTCGCCGGCGACCTGACCCGGCACGGCACCGAGGCCGAGGCGCGCTGCGTGGCCGAGGAGTTCGGCGGGCTGGGGGTGCCGGTGGTGACGGTGCTCGGCAACCACGACCACCAGTGCGACCAGGTGCCGCAGGTGGTCAAGGTGCTCGAGGACGTGGGCATCCGGGTGCTGGAGGGCGAGGGGATCGTGCTGGAGTTCGCCGGCGGGCGACTCGGCGTGGCCGGGGTGAAGGGCTTCGGCGGTGGCTTCGCCGGCCGGTGCGCCAGCGACTTCGGCGAGCCGGAGATGAAGTCGTTCGTCCGGACCACGAACGAGAGCGCGGAGGCGCTGGGCACCGCGCTGCGGGGGCTGGACTGCGACCTGCTGGTCGCGCTCACCCACTACTCCCCCGTGCCGGACACCCTGGCGGGTGAGCCGCTGGAGATCTACCCGTTCCTCGGCTCGTACCAGCTCGGGCAGGCCATCGACTCGGCGCCGACCGCGCTGGCCCTGCACGGGCACGCGCACGCCGGCAGCGAGCGGGGCACCACCCCGGGCGGGGTCCGGGTCCGCAACGTCGCCCACCCGGTGATCAAGCAGGCGTACAGCATCTTCCACCTGGGAGATCATCTGGACGCCGGGGAGGTTTCCCGGATCGGTCACTCGGGTATTCAGCAGCCATGGAGCTGATTCTCTGGATTCTCGCAGTCATTCTCGTGGTCGCCGGCATTCTGGCGCTCTTCCGCCGGCAGATCCTGTGGGGCGTCGTCCTCATCGTGGTCGGTCTGTTGGTCGGCCCGGGTGGTGTCAGCATCTTCAGTTGACGCCTGATTTCGTATCCATCACCGACCCGCCGGGGTCGTCGTGACCGAAGCTCCGTCCTCCCAGACAGGAGCAACGGTCAGGGCGGCCCCGGCGTCCTGCCGTCCGTAGGCCGGGTGGGCGCGGGCGGAGTTTGGGTGCCCGGATCGCCGGGCACCTCCTCGACATGACAGTTTCGGACAGCGTCCGGCGGTCGACCGGGGCGCGGAAGTGGTGGGCGCTGCTCGGGTTCGGCGCGACGGTGACGGTGGCCGCCGCCGTGGGCGGGCTCGGCGTGCGGGGCACCTCCGAGGAGTACGCGAGCCTGAACCAGCCGGACTGGGCACCCCCGTCCTGGCTGTTCGGCCCGGTCTGGACCCTCCTGTACGCGCTGATCGCCATCGCGGGGTGGCTGGTCTGGCGGCGGGTCGGCTTCGGCCCGGCGCTGTGGGCCTGGACCGCCCAGCTCGTGCTGAACGCGATCTGGACCCCGCTGTTCTTCGGCGCCGGCCGGTACGGCCTCGCCTTCGCCGAGATCGTGCTGATGTGGCTGGCGATCGGGGTGACCGTGGCGCTCTTCGCGAAGATCTCCCGCCCGGCAGCGGCGCTGCTGCTGCCGTACTGGGCCTGGGTCACCTTCGCCGCCGCCCTGAACTGGTCCGTCTGGCAGCTGAACTGAGAGCAGAACCCCCTGTCGACGTGAGGCGTCGACAGGGGGAACCCCTATCGCGCCTCAGCAGCGCGGGACGTTGGGGATGTAGCCGTCGTAGCCCGTGTAGACGTAGGCGTCGGCGATGTACCGGCCGCTGCCGATCCGGTCCCAGATCGAGCTGGTGCCGTACGTGCCGGTGACCGTGGTGCCGCTGGTCTGGCACTGGATCGTCACCTTCGTCCCGTCGGCGACGGTTCCGACCGAGCCGTATCCGGTGCCCGGGCCGGAGCGGACCGTCAACGGGGTGCCCGCGGTGTCCACCGTGCCGGAGCCGGCGCCCGAGGAGCAGTTGTTGTTGCTGGAGTAGGTCTTCGTGCCCCAGTACAGCGCCACCGTGCCGTTGAACCTGACCTGGACGTCGTTGCCGTTGAGCCGCTGCTCGTAGTGCAGGTGCGGCCCGGTGGAGCCCCCCGTGCTGCCCACCCAGCCGATCACCTTGCCGTAGCCGACGCTCTGCCCGACCGACACGTTGAAGCCGTTGAGGTGGGCGTAGTAGGTGGTGTAGCCGCCACCGTGGTCGATCCGGACGTACTTGCCGTAGCTGGTGCCGCCGAGGTCGGTCACCCGGTCGACGGTGCCGGGGGCGCTGGCCACCACCGGATCGCCCAGGTCGTCCGCCCGGTTGAAGTCGACCGCGTAGGCCGGGCTGTGGTCGGTCCGGGTCTGGCCGGACCAGGACTGGCCGCAGGGGAACGGCACCTTGAAGGTCGGGGCGGCCATGGCCGGGGCCGCCGGCACCAGGGTCGCCGCCACCAGCAGGCCGACCGCCGTGAGGCTGAACCACCGCTTACGCATCCAGCACCTCCCATGTTGACAATCTTCGATTGACTGCCCCCAGCGTGACAGAAATCTCCACCCTCCGAAAGGCCCCCCGGAGCGGCCCCGGGCGGCCTCCGGGCGGCCATGACCCCTATCCGTGGGAGCGTGCCCACTAGGGGTGAGCGGGTTTCGGGATTGTTACTCGTCCGTGTCCGGCTGGGGCTGGACTCGCCCCAATGCAAGCGCTTGCATGTGTTGACGCCCATCGGACCGGCGCTGCGTCGAGCACGACCGCGCCGGCAAGGAAGGAGAACGGCATGGCGGTATCTGCCAGACCACGCCAGGCTCTCGCGGTCGCCGGCGCACTGGGGCTGGCGCTCAGCGTCACTGCCTGCGGCACCGGCGACGACAAGAAGAGCGAGAACGCGGGCTCCGCGGAGTGCGCGGCATATGAGAAGTACAGCGGTCAGGACGGCAAGAAGGTCACGATCTACTCGTCGATCCGGGACATCGAGGCCGACCGCCTCGACCAGTCCTGGAAGCAGTTCGAGGACTGCACCGGCATCAAGATCGACCACGAGGGCAGCGGCGAGTTCGAGGCCCAGCTCGGTATCCGGGTCGACGGCGGCAACGCGCCCGACCTGGCCTTCATCCCGCAGCCCGGCCTGCTCAAGCGGTTCGTCGACTCCGGCAAGCTCAAGCCGGCCGGCGCCGAGACCAAGGCGATGGCCGAGCAGAACTACTCGGCCGACTGGCTGAAGTACAGCACCGTGAACAGCCAGTTCTACGGCGCACCGCTCGGCTCGAACGTCAAGTCCTTCGTGTGGTACTCGCCGAAGACGTTCAAGGAGAAGGGCTGGACCGTCCCCACCACGTGGGACGAGCTGACGGCCCTCAGCGACAAGATCGCGACGAGCGGCACCAAGCCGTGGTGCGCCGGCATCGAGTCCGGTGACGCCACCGGCTGGCCGGCCACCGACTGGATCGAAGACATGATGCTGCGGACGCAGACCCCCGAGGTCTACGACCAGTGGACCACCCACGGCATCCCGTTCAACGACCCGAAGGTCGCCGAGGCCCTCGACAAGGCCGGCACCATCCTCAAGAACGAGAAGTACGTCAACGGCGGCTTCGGCGGCGTGAAGAGCATCGCCACCACCTCCTTCCAGGAGGCGGGCACGCCGGTCGCCACCGGCAAGTGCGCCCTGCACCGGCAGGCGTCCTTCTACGCCAACCAGTGGCCGAAGGGCACCAAGGTGGCCGAGGACGGCGACGTCTTCGCGTTCTACTTCCCGGCGATCGACCCCGCCAAGGGCAAGCCGGTCCTCGGCGGCGGCGAGTTCGTCGCGGCCTTCGCCGACCGCCCCGAGGTCCAGGCTGTGCAGACCTACCTGGCCTCCGGCGAGTACGCCAACAGCCGCGCCAAGATCGGTGACTGGGTGTCGGCGAACAACAAGCTCGACCTGGCCAACGTGCCGAACCCGGTCGACAAGCTCTCCGTGCAGATCCTCCAGGACCAGAAGACCGTGTTCCGCTTCGACGGCTCGGACCTGATGCCGGCCGCCGTCGGCGCCGGGACCTTCTGGAAGGGCATGGTCGACTGGATCAACGGCAAGGACACTGCCACGGTGCTCAAGGGCATCGAAAGCAGCTGGCCGAAGTGATCCCGGCGGTGGGCCGGCCCGTTGAAGCGGGCCGGCCCACCGGCCGCGTCGAAACCCCGAAGGAGGGTTGATGGAGTTCGACTTCGCCGAAGAGCAGCCGAAGCTCCTCATGCTGATGTACGGGCTGATCGCGTTCGTCGCGGTCCTCGGGAGCCTGCTGTTGCTCCTCGACGCCGTGCCGTCCTGGTTCGCCCGACGCCGCGAGGCGCAATTGGTGGCCGCCTCGGCGAGCGGGGCCCCGCTGCCCCGGCGCCCGAAGCAGCGCGAGGGCATGTTCGCGTTCTTCTTCCTGCTGCCCGCGGTGCTGCTGCTCCTCATCGGCCTGGTCGTCCCGGCCATCCGCACCACGCTGCTCTCCTTCATGGACGGCAGCAGCGACAACTGGGTCGGTCTGCGCAACTACACCTGGATGTTCTCCGAGGACTCGATCGTCCGGGTGCTGATCAACACGCTCGTCTGGGTGCTGCTGGTGCCGCTGGTGGCCACCGCGTTCGGGCTGCTCTACGCCGTCATGGTGGACAAGGCCCGGTTCGAGTCGGTGGCCAAGTCGCTGATCTTCATGCCGATGGCGATCTCGTTCGTCGGCGCCGCGATCATCTGGAAGTTCGTCTACGCCTTCCGCGGCGACGGGCAGGAGCAGATCGGTCTGCTCAACCAGATCGTGGTGAGCCTCGGCGGCGAGCCGAAGCAGTGGCTGCTGGACTCTCCGCTGAACACCCTGCTGCTGATCGTGATCATGGTCTGGATCCAGGCCGGCTTCGCCATGGTGGTGCTCTCCGCCGCGATCAAGGCCATCCCGGGCGACATCGTCGAGGCCGCCCGGCTGGACGGGGTCAGCCCGTGGCAGATGTTCTGGCAGATCACCATGCCGAACATCCGGCCGGCGCTGATCGTCGTGGTGGTGACGCTGTCGATCGCCACGCTCAAGGTCTTCGACATCGTCCGGACCGCGACCAACGGCAACTACGACACCAGCGTCATCGCGAACGAGATGTACAACCAGGCGTTCCGGTACGGCCAGAACGGGCAGGGCTCGGCGCTGGCGGTGTTCCTCTTCGTCCTGGTTATCCCGCTCGTGATCTACCAGATCCGCAACCTGCGTCAACAGCGGGAGGGCTGAGATGACCACCACGACGCCCACGCTCCCCGCCGGGACCCAGGCCACCGGAAAGACCACCACGACCGCCGGACGGGTCCGCAAGCGGCTGAACAGCCGCACCGCGACGCTGGTCTCGATCGTCATCGCGGTGCTCTGGACGATCCCGACCTTCGGCCTGCTCGTCTCCTCCGTCCGGCCCGAGGACCAGATCAAGTCCAACGGCTGGTGGACGTTCTTCACCGACCCGCAGTTCACCCTGGACAACTACCAGGATGTGCTGTTCGGCAGCTCGTCCTCGTCGGGGCAGCTCGCCAGCTACTTCATCAACTCGCTGGCTATCACCATCCCGTCGGTGTTGTTCCCGCTCGCGTTCGCGTCCCTGGCCGCGTACGCCCTGGCGTGGATCAACTTCAAGGGCCGGGACTGGATGTACATCGCGATCTTCGCGTTGCAGATCGTCCCGCTGCAGATGGCCCTCGTGCCGCTGCTGAAGTTCTTCTCCACCGGTGTCAGCCTGGGCGGGGTCACCATCATGCCCGCCTGGGACCTGGTCGACGAGCAGAAGTTCGCACAGGTGTGGTTCGCGCACACCTGCTTCGCGCTGCCGTTCGCCGTCTTCCTGCTGCACAACTTCATCTCGCAGCTGCCCAAGGACCTGATGGAGGCGGCCCGGGTCGACGGGGCCACCCACCCGAAGATCTTCCGCACCATCGTCCTGCCGCTGATCACCCCGGCCATCGCGGCCTTCGGGATCTTCCAGTTCCTCTGGGTCTGGAACGACCTCCTGGTCGCGCTGATCTTCGCCGGGGGCGGCAACGAGACCGCGCCGCTCACCGTCCGGCTGGCCGAGATGGCCGGCACCCGGGGCAACGAGTGGCAACGGCTGACCGCCGGTGCGTTCGTCTCGATGGTCGTACCGCTGGTCGTGTTCCTGTCGCTCCAGCGGTACTTCGTGCGCGGCCTGCTCGCCGGCAGCGTCAAGGGCTGAACCGGACGACCGCCGCCGCCCGGAACCGGGCGGCGGCGGTCGGGGCCCGGGGCGGGAAAACATGACGAAGATCGATGATGTCGCCCGCCTGGCCGGGGTCTCCACGGCCACCGTCTCCCGCGCGCTTCGCGGCCTCCCGACCGTCTCCGCGGCCACCCGTCGCCGGGTGCTCGCCGCCGCCGAGCAGCTCCAGTACGCGGTCTCGCCGAGCGCGTCGCGGCTGGCCAGCGGCCGGACCGCCACCGTGGCGGTGGTGGTCCCCCGGATCACCCGCTGGTTCTTCGGCACCGTGGTCGAGGCGGTCGAGGAGACCCTGAACGAGTCCGGCTACGACCTCCTGCTCTACAACCTCGGCGGCCGGGAACGTACCCGGCAGCGGGTGCTGCGCGCCGCGAACCTGAACAAGCGGGTGGACGCGGTCATGCTGGTCGCCACCCCGCTGCGCCCGGCCGAACTGGCCGAGCTGACCACGCTGGACCTGCCCGGGGTGACCATCAGCTCCGGCAGCGGCGTGCCCGGCTGGCCCTGCGTACGCATAGACGACGTGGCGGCGGCGCGGACCGCCACCCGCCACCTGCTCGACCTGGGACACCGCCGGATCGCCCACATCTCCGGCGACCCCGACGACGAGCTGGCCTTCACCGCCCACCTGGACCGCCGCCGGGGCTACCAGGACGCGCTGCGCGCCGCCGGCGTGCCCCTGGACCCGAGCCTCGACATCGAGTCGAAACTGACCGTCGACGGCGGCAACCTGGCCGCCACCGAACTGCTCGCCCGGGGCGAACCGCCGACGGCGATCTTCGCCGCCTGCGACGAGATGGCGATGGGCGCGATACGCGCGCTGCGCGACGCGGGCCTACGGGTGCCGCAGGACGTCAGCGTCATCGGCATCGACGACCACGAGTTGTCCGGGGTGCTCGGGCTGAGCACGATCGCCCAGCCTGCGGCGGAGCAGGGCCGGCTCGCGGCGCGCATCCTGCTCGACCCGCTCGGCGGGCGGGCCCTCCCCGAGCCGGTCCGGCGGATCGTCCCCGCCCCGGGCGGCACGGGACCGGCCGGCCCGGCGTCCGGACCGGTGATCCTGCCCACTCGGCTCGTCGTGCGGGACTCGACCGCGCCGCCCCGGCCAGACTGAACGGATTCACCCGCCCGCCGAGCGGGAACATGACGGGCGGGAACATGACCGGCGACGGCGTCGACACACGGGAGAAGGCCCTGAACACCAACGCGACCCAGCAGGAACCGTCCGCCGGCCCGGCCACCGGTTGGTGGACCGAGGCCGTCATCTACCAGATCTACCCGCGCTCGTTCGCCGACTCCGACGGCGACGGGATCGGCGACCTGCCGGGCATCACCGCCCGCCTCGACCACCTGGTCGAGCTGGGGGCGGACGCGATCTGGCTCTCGCCGTTCTATCCCTCGCCACAGGCGGACGCCGGCTACGACGTGGCCGACTACCGGGACGTGGACCCGCTGTTCGGCCGGCTCGCCGACGCCGACCGGATGATCGCCGAGGCCCACGCCCGCGGTCTGCGGGTGATCGTGGACCTGGTGCCCAACCACACCTCGTCGGCGCACCGCTGGTTCTCCGCGGCCCTCCCCGCCGCGCCCGGCAGCCCGGAGCGCGCCCGGTACGTCTTCCGCGACGGCCTCGGCCCCGACGGCGACCGCCCGCCGAACGACTGGCGCAGCGTGTTCGGCGGCCCGGCGTGGACCCGGGTCACCGAGCCGGACGGCCGCCCCGGCCAGTGGTACCTGCACCTGTTCGACCCCGGCCAGCCCGACCTGGACTGGGACAACCCGGAGGTCCGCGCCGAGTTCCTGGACGTGCTGCGGTTCTGGCTGGACCGCGGGGTGGACGGCTTCCGGGTCGACGTGGCGCACGGGCTGGTCAAGCAGGCCGACCTGGCGGACTGGCAGGAGCCGCAGGAGATCCTCTCCGGCAACGAGGTCGACAAGCCGCGCCCGCCCATGTGGGACCAGGACGGCGTGCACGAGATCTACCGGGAGTGGCGACGCCTGCTCGACGAGTACCCCGGGGAGCGGATCCTGGTCGCCGAGGCGTGGGTGGAGCCGGCCGAGCGGCTGGCCCGGTACGTCCGGCCCGACGAGATGCACCAGGCGTTCAACTTCGAGTACCTGCTCGCCGCCTGGACCGCCCCCGCCCAGTACGCCGTGGTCACCCGCTCGCTGGAGGCCACCGACAAGGTGGGCGCCCCCACCACCTGGGTGCTGTCCAACCATGACGTCGTCCGGCACGCCTCCCGGCTCGGCCTGCCCGTCGGCACCCCCAAGCCGAACGGCATCGGCATCGGCGACCCGCAGCCGGACGCCGCGCTCGGCCTGCGCCGGGCCCGGGCGGCCAGCCTGCTGATGCTGGCCCTGCCCGGCTCCGCGTACCTGTTCCAGGGCGAGGAGTTGGGTCTGCCGGAGCACATGACGCTGCCCGACGAGGCCCGGCAGGACCCGACCTGGGAGCGCAGCGGGCACACCGAGCGGGGCCGGGACGGCTGTCGGGTGCCGATCCCGTGGGAGGCCGACGCCCCGTCGTACGGCTTCGGGCCCACCGATGCGAGCTGGCTGCCGCAGCCGCCGGTGTGGGCCGAGTACGCCCTGGACCGGCAGCGCGGGGTGCCCGGCTCGACGTACGAGCTGTACCGGACCGCGCTGCGGCTGCGCCGCGAGCACGGGCTGGGCCGGGGCACCCTGTTCTGGCTCTCCTCCGGCGACGAGGTGCTGGCCTTCCGCAACGGCGAGGTGGCCGTGCTGACCAACTTCGGCGACGCGGCGGCGCCGCTGCCGGCCGGGGCCGAGGTGCTGCACGCCAGCGCCCCGCTGACCGACGACGGCGCGGTCCCGACCGACGTGACGGTCTGGTTCCGCACCGCCTGACAGCGCGCGGGCAGGGCCCCTTCCCGGGAGGGGCCCTGCCTCACAGGCGGTCGGCGCGGGCGTGCAGCAGGTCGTGCACGGCGTCGATGTCCCGGGGCGAGGTGCGGGAGGCGAGCCAGTACATGACCCCGGTGGGGATGAAGAAGAGCTGGAACGCGGCCAGCCCGACGGCGTAGTTCAGCGGCGGCGGGAAGGCCGCCCGCAGGGCGTGGAAGGCCACCCCGACCAGTCCGTTGCCGGCCGCCCGGCCGACCCCGTTGACCAGGTTGCCGAGGCTGTAGACGGTGCCCCGGTGCTCCGGCGGGTTGACGTCGGCGATCAGGGCGAACCAGTTGGGCGAGTTCGCCGAGGTGAGCGCCAACGCCAGCACGGCGGTGAGCAGGCTCAGCCCGACCGTCGGCTCGGTGACGACGCTGGCCAGCACCGCGCCGACGATCGCGCCGGTGCCGCCGCCGTCGGGCACGTCGATGCGGATCGGCACGAAGAACAGGACCAGGTAGAACGGCAGGGCCGCGAGGATGCCCACCGCCGCGACCAGCGCCCTGCCCCGGGGGGTACGCCGCTGGAGCGCGTCGCCCACCAGGCCGCCGACGATGGAGAACACCCCGCCGAGCTGGAACAGCGTGGCGAAGACGCTGCCCACCACGACGGCCGTGGCCGCCGAGTAGCCCTGGTCCTCGGCCCGCTCGGCGAAGAGCACCGGCAGCCAGACCAGCGAGCCGAAGGCCGCCTGGGCGGTCAGGCCCTGGAGCACCAGCCACCGGTTGGTCCGACGGTCCAGGATCCGGGGCAGGTCGGCCCGGGTGATCCGGTAGTCGTACTCGGCGCCGGTGGCGAGCGCCTCGGCCAGCTCCGGCTCGCTCTGCCCCCGCCGGATGTCGTACGTGAACAGGTACGCGCAGGTCGCAGCCAGCCCGACGATGGTGAGCAGCCAGAACGGCCGCCGCCACTCGGTGGCGCCGAGCAGCCCGCCGGCGAGCGTCCCGGCCAGGGTGCCGACCCCCTGGGACAGCCCCCAGAAGCTCATCACCAGCCCGCGTCGGCGCGGCGAGATCAGGTCGGTGACCACCGAGAAGCCGACCGAGCCGACCGCGCCGAGGCCCACCGCCGCGACGAGCTGGGCGGCCAGGAACGTCGGGTAGTTCTGGGCCAGCGCGCTGCCGCCGGTGCCGGCCGCCCAGACCAGGGTGCCGACCATCAGCAGCGGCTTGCGGTCGGTCCGGTCGCCGACGTACGCCCAGCCGACCGCCGCGACGGCGCTGACCAGGAAACTGGCCGCGGTGACCAGGCCGAGCAGCCGCTGGGACACGCCGAGCGCCCCGGAGATGGGCCCGTACAGCGGCGGGACGAGGCCGATCGCCACGTTGTCCAGCGAGGCGAGCAGCACGAAGACCACGACGCTGTAGAGCCGGTGCACCGGGCTGCCGCCCCGGGCCGCCCGGGGCCCGCTCCTGGTCGAGCTCATGTCGGGCAGCCAACCAGGCGCGGACCAGGGCCCGGTGACCGACCCCCCACCGGCGGCCCGGCGGGTCATCCCGTCCGGTCAGAGGTAACCGCCGATCTCGGCGTGGACGGAGGGGGTGGCGGGGGCACCGGCGCGCAGCGCGTACAGCTCGGCCAGCGTCGCCCCTACGGACGGCACCCCGGCGGCGGTGCCGAGCCAGTCGGTGGCCTCCCCGTACGACAGCGGTCCCACCTCGATCCGGGCCAGGCAGCGGCCGGGCCGGACCACCGCCGGGTGCAGCCGGGACAGGTCCTCGTTCGTGGTGATCGCGATGAGCACGTCCCGCCCCTGCCCGAGCAGCCCGTCGGTGAGGTTGAGCAGCCGGGACAGCGCCTGCCCGGTGGCCTGCTTCGCCTCGCTGCGGATCAGCTCGTCGCAGTCCTCCAGGATGAGCAGCCGCCACCGCCGGGCGGCGCCGCCCTCCGCGTCCTCCTCCTCGCCGACGGCGACCTCGGACAGGTACGACGTGTCGGAGAAGAGCACGTCGGGGTCGAGCACGCTGTCGACCTGGCACCACTGCCGCCACTGCCGGCTCAGGGCCCGCAGGGCGGTGGTCTTCCCGGTGCCGGGCGCGCCGTGCAGCAGCACCAGCCGGCCGGCGATGGTCTCCGGGGTGACCGCCATCAGCGCGTCCAGGTCGGCCCGGGCGGTCGCCGTGTAGTTGCCGCGGATCAACGGCCACTCGGGGGCGGCGATGGACCGCAGGTCCCGCTGGGCGCCCCGGCGCGGGTTCTGGTGCCAGAAGCCGATCCGCCCGGTGTCCGGGTCCTCCGGCTCGGCCGCCCCCTCCACGATCCGGTCGAGGGCCGCCCGGCCGACCTCGTCGCTGACGGCGGTGACGGTCACCTCGGCGCCCCGTCCCTTCCAGGTGACCACCCGGGCGGTCCAGCCGTCGCCGGCCAGCAGCCGGGACCGCTGCCGGTTCTCGGTGGCCGTGCGCAGCAGCAGCCCGTCGGGCGGGGTGAGGGTCGCCCCGGAACGGACCCGGGACAGCCGCACGGTGTGTGACCAGGGGTGCCTGCCGGTGACGAAGTCCACCAGCGCCAGCGCGTCGATCACGTCGCACGGGGTGTCCGCGTCGTCGTACTGGAGGACCGAGGGCAGGTGGCGCGGGCCGTCACCGGCGGGGATGGGCAGCATCAGTCGATGATCCCCAGCCGGGACGGCCCGCGTACAGCCGATTACGCCGGATCGACGCGGTCGAGCACCCGGTCACGGGCGGCGACGTAGCGCTCGCGGACGGCGGGGACGGGGTCGGCGGAGTGCTCCTCGACACCCGTCGGGGACCAGTCGGGCGGGGCGTCGCCGCCCAGGGCGAGCCAGGCGGCCTGGCGGGCCGCGCCGTCGGCGACGTACTCCCCGGGCGGTGGGACGACGACCGGGCGGCCGAAGACCTGCGGCGCGATGCGGCGAACCGCCGCCGACCGGGCACCGCCGCCGACCAGGATCACCCGCTCGACCCGGGCCCCCTGGGCCACCAGCGCGTCGAGGCCGTCGGCGAGCGCGCAGAGCATCCCCTCGACGGCCGCCCGAGCCAGGTGGGCGGGGGTCGAGGTGGTCAGGGTCAGCCCGTGCACCGCGCCGGTGGCGGACGGCCGGTCCGGGGTCCGCTCGCCCTCCAGGTAGGGGACCACGACCAGCCCTCCCGCGCCGGGCGGCGCGGACAGCGCCAGGTCGGACAGCTCGTCCAGGCCCACCCGGAGCAGACCGGCGGTGGCGTCGAGCACCCGGGCCGCGTTGAGCGTGCAGACCAGCGGCAGGTACCGGCCGGTGGCGTCGGCGAACCCGGCCACCGCACCGCTCGGGTCGGCGGCCGGGGCGTCGGCGACGCTGAACACCGTGCCGGAGGTGCCGATGGAGACGACCACGTCACCGGGCCGGGCACCGACGCCGAGCGCCGCGGCGGCGTTGTCCCCGGCCCCCGGTCCGAGCGGCACCCCGCCGGACGACGGGCCGGCCGACGACGACGGGCCGGCCAGGGCCGTCGGGTCCAGGGTGCCGGCGGCCTCGGCCGGGCCGAGCACGACGGGGACCGCCGGCCGGCGGCCGAAGGCGCGCTCCAGCAGGTCTAGGCGGTACTGCCCGGTGGCCGGGGACCAGTAGCCGGTGCCGCTGGCGTCGCTGCGGTCGGTGCGCAGGGCGGCCAGGCCGGGCACCCCCGCCAGCCGCCAGGTCAGCCAGTCGTGCGGCAGGCAGACGGCGGCCACCCGGGCGGCGGCGGCCGGCTCGTGCCGGGCCAGCCAGCGCAGCTTGGTGGCGGTGAAGCTGGCCACCGGCACCGAGCCCACCGCGTCGGCCCAGAACCGCCGGCCGGCCTCGCCGCCGCCGGCCTCCTCGATCAGCTCGGCGGCGGCCCCGGCCGACCGGGTGTCGTTCCACAGCAGTGCCGGCCGGACGACCCGGCCCGCCTCGTCGAGGCACACCATGCCGTGCTGCTGCCCGGCGACGGAGACCGCGGCGACGTCGCCCAGCCCGCCGGCCGCCTCGACCGCCGCCTCCAGGGCATCCCACCAGGCCTGGGGGTCGACCTCGGTGCCGTCGGGGTGCCGGGCGCGGCCGGAGCGGACCGGCGCGCCGGTCTCCGCGTCGCGGACCACCAGCTTGCAGGACTGGGTGGACGAGTCGAACCCGGCGACCAGGGGCATGGCGGCGACCTCAGCGGGCGCCGAGCAGGTGCTCGACGGCGAGCTGGTTGAGCCGGACGAAGCCGAAGCCCCGCGCGGCGGCGGCGTCCACGTCGTACTCCTCGAAGGCGGAGCGGTCGGCGAGCAGGTCGGCGTAGCCCTCGCCGGGGGCGAGGGTCGGGGCGGCCAGGTCGGCGACCCGGCTGGCGGCCAGCGCCTCGGCCACCTCCGGATCGGCCCGGAACGCCGCGGCCCGCTCCTTGAGCAGCAGGTAGGTGCGCATGTTCGCCGCCGCCGAGGCCCACACCCCGGTCATGTCCTCGGTGCGCGACGGCTTGTAGTCGAAGTGCCGAGGGCCGTCGTAGGCCGGGCCGCCGTCGGGGCCGCCGTGCTCCAGCAGGTCGACCAGGGCGAACGCGTTGAGCAGGTCGCCGTGGCCGAAGACCAGGTCCTGGTCGTACTTGATGCCGCGCTGGCCGTTGAGGTCGAGGTGGAACAGCTTGCCCTGCCAGAGCGCCTGGGCGATGCCGTGGACGTAGTTCAGCCCGGCCATCTGCTCGTGGCCCACCTCGGGGTTGAGCCCGACCAGGTCCGGGCGGGCCAGGGTCGAGATGAACGCCAGCGCGTGCCCGATGGTCGGCAGCAGGATGTCGCCGCGCGGCTCGTTCGGCTTCGGCTCGATGGCGAAGCGCAGGTCGTATCCCTGGTCGACGACGTACTGGCAGAGCAGGTCGACTGCCTCGCGGTAGCGGTCCAGCGCGGAACGGACGTCCTTGGCCAGGTCGTACTCGGCGCCCTCCCGGCCGCCCCACATGACGAAGGTGCGCGCGCCCAGCTCGGCGGCGAGGTCGACGTTGCGCAGCACCTTGCGCAGCGCGTACCGCCGCACGTCGCGGTCGTTGCTGGTGAATCCGCCGTCCTTGAACACCGGATGGGTGAAGAGGTTGGTGGTGACCATCGGGACGACCAGCCCGGTCGCGTCGAGCGCCTTGCGGAACCGGGTGATGCGGCCGTCGCGGGTGGCCGGGTCCGCGCCGAAGGGGATCAGGTCGTCGTCGTGGAAGGTGATCCCGTACGCGCCCAGCTCGGCGAGCCTGTGCACGGCCTCGACGGCGTCCAGCTCCGGGCGGGTGGCGTCGCCGAACGGGTCGCGGGCCTGCCAGCCCACTGTCCAGAGGCCGAAGGAGAACTTGTCGGCGGGGGTGGGACGGGACGCCATGGCGGACCTCCGGCAGCTATTTGTTCAGTGGTTGAATTATTTGACGGGCATGTGGCAGTGTCAAGGGGTGACCCGTCCCGCCGCTCCGGCCTCGGCGGTCCGCCAGGGCAGCCTGCGCGAGCTGAACCTCGCCGTGGTGCTCGGCCGGATCGCCGCCGCGCCCCGCCCACCGTCGCGGGCCGCCGTGGCCGCCGCGACCGGCCTGACCCGGGCCACCGTCTCCGCCGTTGTCGACGACCTCGTCGCCGGCCGGCTGGTGGGCGAGTCGGAGCCGGCCCCCCGCACCGGCGCCGGACGCCCGGCCCGGGGCCTGGTGCTGGCCGGCGACGGCCCGGCCGGGCTGGGCCTGGAGATCAACGTCGACTACCTGGCCGCCTGCGTGGTCGACCTGGCCGGCGAGGTCCGGCACCACACCGTGCACCGGGCCGACCTGCGCCCGGTCTCCCCCGCCGACGCGCTGGCCCGGCTCGTCGGGCTGGCCGCCGCCGCCCGGGCCGACGCCGAGCGGCAGGGGCTCACCCTGGCCGGGGTCGCCCTCGCGGTGCCCGGGCTGGTCGACGCGGCCGGGCTGGTCCGGCTAGCCCCGAACCTCGGCTGGCGGGACGTGCCCGTCCCCGAACTGCTCTCCGGCCATCCGCCGCTGGTCGAGCCGGTCCCCGGCATCCCGGCGCTGGTGGTGGAGAACGAGGCCAACCTGGCCGCGCTGGGCGAGCTGCACGCCGACCCGGACGGGCCGGTCAGCTTCCTGCACGTCTCCGGCGAGGTCGGCATCGGCGCCGGGATCGTCCTCGACGGCGCCCTCTTCCGGGGCGTACGCGGCTGGAGCGGCGAGATCGGTCACATGTCCGTCCAGCCGGAGGGCCGTTCCTGCCGGTGCGGCGGCCGGGGCTGCCTCGAACGGTACGCCGGACAGGAGGCCATCCTCGCCGCCGCCGGGCTGGACCGGGCGGACCTCCCGGCCGACACCGCCGCGACCCGGCTGGCCGAACTCGCGGCCGCCGACCACCCCGCGACCCGGGCGGCCCTGGCCGAGGCGGGGCAGGCGCTCGGGGTCGCGGTGGCCGGCGTGGTGAACCTGCTGGACCTCGACACCGTGGTACTCGGCGGCGGATACGCCCTGCTCGCGCCCTGGCTGCGGCCACCGGTGCTGGCCGAGGTGTCCCGGCGGGTGCTCACCGCCGGCTGGTCGCCGGTGACCGTGCGTTCCTCGGCGCTCGGCCCGGAGGCCGCCGTGGTCGGCGCGGCCGGCTCCGTCGTCCGGCGGATCGTCGCCGACCCGGTCGGATGGCTGAACCGCACCGGCTGACCTGCTCTTCGTCGATGCACGGCGGACGCCCTCGCCGCGGTTGATCCGGATCGCCGACCCGCGACTGCTGCTACCCGGGATGCGGACCAGGGTCAGGCCGTACGCGACCAGCCGCCCGCGGCGGCCTCGCCGGACCACCCGCTCGGGGCGTCGCCGGTCGACCGGCCGCGCGGTATTCCGCCGGGCCGGTTCCCGCTCGACCAGCCGGCCTCCGGCTCCCCCGAGGGCCAGTCACCCGGCCCGGTCGCCGTCGCCCGCTCCCCCGACCGGGTCTCGGCGGACGGCTCCGCCACCGGCGGCTCCGGCGGGTGCCGGTGCCGGGCCACCTCGTCGAACTCCTGGAGGCCGGCGAGCAGCGCCCGCCGCCCCTCGGGGGTCATCCCGGCCAGGACCACGGCAAGCCGCTGCCGGCGGTCGGCCCGCAGCTCGGCGAGGAGCCATTCGGCCTCCGCGGTGAGGTGCAGGGAGATCTCCCGGCGGTCGGACCGGCCGGGCTCGCGTTCCAGCATGCCCGCGGCCACCAACCGGTCGCAGAGCCTGCTCGCCGAGGAGAGCAGCATGTCGAGCAGCGTCGCCAGCCGACGCAGGTTGATCCCGTCGTGCTGCTCGACCACCATCACCGCGCGCAGTTGCGCCCCCGAGAGCCGGCTGGTGGTCCGCTCGCGCGCCGCCTCGAAGACCGTGAGCAGGGTGCCGGCGGCCGCATCGAGGGCGGCGGCCATACTCGCTTCTGGTCCGCGTGGACCGTGTTCTTCGGACATGGTGGGCACGAGACTACCCGGCGTCCCTGGTCGCCGGCCCTCCGAACAGAGGAGCGACGATGATCGGTGCGGAAGACCGGGCCCGCCGGACGCTGACCGAAGCGCCGGCTGACCTGCTGGTCGACCGACTAGCCACGGAACTCGAACGGTCGTACGGGATCACGGACGTCGAACTGCTCCAGGTCGACTACCGGCTCTCGGCGCTGCTTCCGCTCACAGGAGGCGAGCCGGTGACCGGGCCGGGACATCCGGCCTGGCGGTGCTTCGACCACCAGGAGCCGATCGTGGCCGACCGGACCGGCTACCTCCCGGTGAGCATGCGGGGGGAACGGCGCGGCGTCCTGCGGGTCACCCCGCTCCCCGAGGGTCGGGCCGCCCGCGACGAGCTGGTCGGGATCGCCACCGCCCTCGGCCACGAACTGCTGGCGGTGAACGACGGCACCGACGTGTACCGGATCACCCGCCGCAGCCGCCGGCTCACGCTGGCCGCCGAGATGCAGTGGGAGCTGCTGCCCGGCCGGAGCCGGATCCGCCCCTCGTTCAGCCTGGCCGGACAGCTCGAACCGGCGTACGCGGTGCGCGGCGACAGCTTCGACTGGTCCGACGACGGGCAGCGGCTGTGGCTGTCGACGATCAACGGGATGGGTGAGGGGGTCACCGCGTCCGTGCTGACCGCGCTGGCCACCCACGCCCTGCGCAACGCCCGACGGGGCGGGCTCTGCCTGGCCGACCAGGCGGCGCTGGCCGACCAGGCGGTGTACGCCCTGCACCGGGGCGAGCAGCACGTCTCGGCGCTGCTGCTGGAGCTGGACCTCGCCGCCGGGTTGATGACGGTGGTCGACGCCGGCTCGCCCCGGCTGGTGCTACTGCGCGACGGCGAGGTGGTCGAGCTGCCCCTGGAGGCGCAGTTCCCGCTGGGCATGTTCGACGGGACCGACTACCGGGAGCAGCAGTTCACGCTGCACCGCGGGGACCGGCTCTTCGTCCTCAGCGACGGCGTCATCGAGGCGACCGGCCAGGAGGTCCGGTACGGCGGGACGGCGCTGGACCGGTTCCTGCGCCGGACCGGCCCGATGGAGCCGCTGGAGGCGGTCCGGTCGCTGCTCGGCGACCTGCGGGCGTTCGTCGCCGGCGACCTCGTCGACGACGCGGTGGTGGTCTGCCTGGACTGGACCGGCCCTCAGCCGTGACCGGGGCCAGCCGTTTCCGGTGTCTCAGCCGTTTCCGGGGCCTCAGCCGTTTCCGGGGCCTCAGCCGTTTCCGGGGCCTCAGCCGGGGCGGGGTCGCTGCCGGCGCCGCCCCGCCGCCGGGTGGTCAATAGGCCCCCCGGCTGCGCATCACCGCGCCGAAGGTCTTCCACATGATGGTCAGGTCGGCGGCCAGCGACCAGTTCTCCACGTAGTAGAGGTCGAGCCGGATGCCGTCCTCCCAGCTCAGGTCGGACCGGCCGCTGACCTGCCAGAGGCCGGTCATGCCGGGCTTGACCAGCAGCCGCCGGGCCACGTCGCCGTCGTAGCGGGCCACCTCGGAGGGCAGCGGCGGACGCGGGCCGACCAGGCTCATCTGGCCGAGCAGCACGTTCATCAACTGGGGCAGCTCGTCCAGCGACCACTTGCGCAGCACCCGGCCGACCCGGGTCACCCGGGGGTCGTCGCGCATCTTGAACATCAGACCATCGGTCTCGTTGCGGGCGGCCAGCTCGGCGAGCAGGGCGTCGGCGTTGACCACCATGGTGCGGAACTTGAACACCCCGAACTCCTGGCCGCCCTGGCCGACCCGGGTCTGCCGGAACAGCACCGGCCCCCGGCTGTCGAGCTTGATGGCCAGCGCGATCACCGCCACCAGCGGCAGGAGCAGCGCCAGCGCCACGGTGGCGGCGGACCTGTCGACGAAGCCCTTGACCAGCTTGCGGGCCCCCCGGAACTCGGGGGCCTCGACGTGGATCAGGGGCAGGCCGGCGACCGGCCGGGTGTGGATGCGGGGACCGGCCACGTCGGTCAGCGCGGGCGCGACGACCAGGTCCACCCCGGTCCCCTCCAACTGCCAGCCGAGCCGCCGCAGCCGGGTCGCGGTCAGCTCGCCGGAGGCGGTGACCGCCACGGTGTCGGCGCCGATCGCGGTGGCCGCCTGCGGGATGCCCCGGAAAGAGCCGACCACCGGGACGTCGCCGAGCCGCTGCGGCACCGGGGCCAGCAGCGCGTCCGGGATGCAGGCGCCGACCACCTGGTAGCCGGCGTACGGCTCCCGGCGCAGTTGGTGCACCAGCTCCAGCACGTGCGCGGTGTCGCCGACCACCAGCACCTTGCGCGACCAGCCCCGGCCCTGGGAGCGGGCCCGGTGCAGCCGCTTGCGGGCGGCGAACCGGGCCGCCTCCAGGCCCAGCATGCCCACCGCGAACGAGATCGCCAGGAAGCCCCGGGACACGCCGACGTCGGCGATGTAGCCGGCGATCGCGGTGCCCCCGGCGAGCCGCAGGCTGGCCGTGCTCACCCGGCGGTACTCGTCGGCGCCGTAGCCCAGCACCCGGTCGTCGTAGCAGCGCAGCACCTTGAGCGAGACCAGCCAGGTGAGCACGAGCGCGGGCGCGACCACGACGTACGGGATCTTCGAGCCCACCGGCTCCTCGTCACCGAATCGGGTGACGTAGCCGACCAGCACGGCGACGGCCAGCACGGCGGTGTCCAGCACCACCAGCATGCGGACGTACGCCCGCTCGTCGACGCGGGCCACCGGCCCGGCCCGGTGGTCACCAGGACGCGACGGTGTCCTGGTGGGGGTCAAAAGCGTCGTCGACGTCACCGGCCCTCCCCACTTCTGCTGAGGCCGACCCCGGTCGACGGGCGGTCCTCTTCACAGGGCCAGCGACGCCGGAGCACCCCGACATCTTGCCTCAAAACCATGGCCACCGATCGCCTCGGACGTATTGCCGTCATTTGCTTCGGAGAAGCTTTCACAGGAAGACGTTCCGTCGCACCGGGTCCAGCGGCGCGACGGTCCAATCTGCACTGATTGGTTACTCAGCGTGGAGCGTTCGGGCGGAGCGCGATCGCCTTCAGGAAGATGTCACCGATCCTGGTCGGGTCCTCGGTGACGAAGTTCCCCCCGCCGGTGACCTTGGTGATCGACTCCAACTCGGCCTTGCTGACGTCGGCACCGATGCCGATGATGACGACCTGGACCGGCCGCTCGGGGTCGGCGATCCGCTTCAGCTCGGAGAGCAGCTTCTGCTGGGAAATGCCGTCGTCGTCCTCGTTCTTGCCGTCGGTGAACAACACCACCGAGTTGACCCGGCCCGGTTCCCAGTCGTCCTGGACCTCCTGGTACGCGGCCAGCAACGTGTCGTACAGGCCGGTGTCGCCGTTCGAGGGCCGGATCGTGGCCAGCCCCTGCTCCAGCCGGGCGCGGTTGCCCGACAGTGGGTTGATCGGCACCAGCTCGCGGTAGTCCCGGGCGCCCGCCAGCTTCGTGGAGAAGGTCCACAGCCCGATCGACCAGGAGTCGTCGAAGAGGTGCAGGCCCCGGCTGGCCGCCGCCACCGTGACCTGCTCGCGGGTGGCATTGTCGGCGCTCGGCACCGGCTGCTTCATCGAACCGGAGACGTCGATCACGCACAGCATACGGCCGGACTGGGTGGCGATCGACCAGCCGGAGACGGCGCGCTCCATCGCCGCCGGGTCCAGGCCGACGGCACCGTTGCCGGCCGGAGCGGGCGAGCCGCCCGCGCCACCGCCCGGGCTCGGCGCGCCCCGCGGCGCCTTGAAGCCCTCGCCCCAGGCGCCGTCCGGAGCGCGCAGCGACCGCTCGGCCAGCCGGTCACGGAAGCCGGGCGTGGTGAGCGCCCCGAAC
Source organism: Micromonospora sp. NPDC002296 (assembly GCF_040296145.1). Classification (NCBI taxonomy): domain Bacteria; kingdom Bacillati; phylum Actinomycetota; class Actinomycetes; order Micromonosporales; family Micromonosporaceae; genus Micromonospora; species Micromonospora sp. NPDC002296. Next base: position 119,777 of record NZ_JBEOWQ010000011.1, on the reverse strand, counting down.
AGGACCCGGGCGGCGGACTGCTTCGCCGGCTCGACACCGGGCAGCACCGCGTACGGGTAGTCCAGCGGCACCGGTGACGGTTCGAGGTAGAGCGCCGCCAGCGGGATCGGCGGCTTCCCCTCGTTGTACGCCATCACGGCCTCCTCCGACAGCGCCGCGGCACCGAGGGCGCCGGCGATCGCCGTCGGGTCGGACGAGCGCGGGAACCGGGCGAGCAGGTCCTCGCGCAACGCGGACCGGCCGGTGGCCAGCGCCCGCAGCGTGCCGGTGGTCGCCTCCTGCGCGTCGCCGCCGGAGGCGCCGGCCGTCGCGGTCAGCGACAGCAGCCCGGACAGGCCGGCCGCGTCCCGGGTCGGCTCCACGATCCCGGTCCGCAGCGGCTTGCTGCTGCTCACCTGCCGCAGCAGGTCGGCCCAGGTCAGCTTCTTCTCCGGCCAGCCGAGCCGGGAGGAGGCCACGGGCTCGGGCACCGCCACCACGACGGGGCTGCGGGCGATGGACCTGCCGTTGCTCGGGGCGAACGCGGTGGCCCCGGCGCTCTTCAGCCGCAGCAGCCAGGTCGAGGAGTCCGGCACCCACACGTCCGGGGTGACCGCGGTGCCGCTGACCTGACCCACACCGGGAAGCTGTACGCCGTGCTTGCTGGCCACGGCCGCGGCGACGTCCACGGAGGCGACGGCCGAGACGTCGACCGTGATGCAGGTGCCATCGACCGCCGCGCCGTCGGCCACCCACCCGGCGGCCTCGGCCCGCACCGCGGGCGCGAGCTCGGGGGAGGCCGCGACGGTGAGCCGGACCTGCCCCGAGCAGGCCGGCTGCACCAGTTGGCGGTACCCGAACCAGGAGCCCGCGACGACGACGACCAGCGCGGTCGCGGAGGCGACGGCACCTGCTCCGCGGAGACTTGAACGCATGCGATGGCGGCCTGGCACGGTGACCATCTTGCGTAACCGCTGCGGGCGCTGCCACGGCCGTTCGGACGAAAGTTCCCCAGCAGACACAGCTCCCGGCCGTTTCGTGACCCTGAGTCGCCAGCCCGGTTCCCGGTGTGACAGGACCGCCCCTGAGCAGGGGCGGAGCGCGTTGCCGGTCGCCGCTCGGTCAGGGCAGGACGCAGGTCGGGCTGGGCACCGGCACGGGCTCGCCGACGGGCGTCGGCACCCCCGTCGCCGGGTCCACCCGGAACACCCGGACCATGTCGGCGCGCTCGTCGGCGACGTAGAGGTGCCCACCGGCCAGCGCGAGGTGCCGGGGCCACTCCCCGCCGGTCTCCACCTCGGCGGCCAGTTCGGGCAGCTCCCCGGCCAGCGCGAAGACCGACACCGTGCCGACGCCCCGGTTGCCGACGTAGAGGAAGCGACCGTCCGCGCCGACCGTGATCTCGGAGGGCTGGACATGGCCGGCGCGGGTGCTGGCGTCCACCCGGCCGCGCTGGTGCAGCGCCCCGTCGGGGGCCAGCTCGTACGCGGTCACCGTGCCGTCCAGCTCCCCCGCCAGCCAGCAGCGCCGGCCGTCCGGGTGCCGGGCCAGGTGCCGGGGGCCCGTGCCGGCCGCCATGTGCACCCGGGGGCCCCGGGGCACCAACCGGCCGGAGGTGGCGTCGAGGTCGTACCGGTAGACGGAGTCGGTGCCGAGGTCGACGGCGAGCAGCGGCCCGGCGTCCGGTGCGGGGGACACCATGTGGCAGTGCGCCTTCTCCTGGCGCTGCGGGTCCGGCCCGTGCCCGGAGTGCACCACCAGGTCGCTGCGCTCGCCCGGAACGCCCTGCGGGTCGAGCGGGAGGACGGCGACGCTGCCGCCGCCGTAGTTGGCGACGACCAGGTGTCCGCCGTCCGGGGTGACCGCCAGGTGACAGGGCTCCGCGCCGCCGGTGCCCCGCACACCCAGCGGGGTCAGTTCGCCGTCCGGGCCGGTGCGGAACGCACTGACCTCCCCCTCGGCCAGCTCGTTCACGGCGTAGAGCACCGGCAGGACGGGATGCCGGACGAGAAAGGACGGCGACGGGGTGACCGCGACGGTGCCGAGCGGGGTCAGCGCGCCGGTTCCCGGGTCCCGCCGGGCGGCGACGATCCCGTCGCCCCGGCCGCCGCTGGCCGCCGTGTAACCACCGAGATGGACGATCGTCTGCTGCCCGGTCACCCGATCCGCCTTCCGCCGTTGTCGTGTCGATCCCACCAGAGCTTTCCCCGCCACCCACCGCGTCAGCCCTGATTTCCGCGAATCGATCAGATCGCCGTCGCGCCGCGGGCCGCCGCGGGCCGGGTCAGGCCACCGGCACCGGCTCGCCGCGCTGCCGGGCGACGTGCTCGACCAGCGAGATCAACACCTCCTTGCCGGACTGCCGGTCCCGGGCGTCGCAGAACACCAGCGGCACCCCCGGGTCCAGGTCCAGGGCCTGCCGTACGGAGTCCAGGCTGAACCGGCGGCCGTCGTCGAAGCAGTTCACCCCGACCACGAACGGGATGTTCCGCTGCTCGAAGTAGTCGATCGAGGGGAAGCAGTCGGCCAGCCGGCGGGTGTCGGCGAGCACCACCGCGCCGAGGGCCCCGAAGGCCAACTCGTCCCAGAGGAACCAGAACCGGTCCTGCCCGGGCGTGCCGAACAGGTAGACCTGGAGGTCCTCGTTGATGGTGATCCGGCCGAAGTCCATCGCCACCGTGGTGGTCGACTTGCCCTCCACGCCGGAGATGTCGTCGACGCCGACCCCGGCCCCGGTGAGGACCTCCTCGGTCTGCAACGGCCGGACCTCGCTCAACGCGCTCACCAGCGTCGTCTTGCCGGCGCCGAAGCCACCGGCGATGAGGATCTTCAGGGCCAGCGGGATCCGCACCCTTGTTCCGTCACGGTCATAGCGCACGGAGTCCATTGACCACCGCCTTGAGGATGTTGTCGTCGGGTAGGAACGCGGTGCCGGCCGGCGCGTGCACGGAGACCAGGCCGCGGGCGAGCAGGTCGCCGACCAGCACCCGGACCACGACGACCGCGAGGTCCAGCTCGGCGGCGAGCTCGGCGACCGGCACCGGCCGGCGGGCCAGCTCGACCAGTCGACGGTGCTCCGGGTGCAGTCGTGAGTGGGTGGCGGGGTCGACGGTCCGGGCGGTGAGCACGAAGGCCACCAGGTCGAGACCGGCCGGCGGCCGGACCCGGCCGCCGGTCAGGGTGTACGGGCGGACGACCGGACCGGCGTCGGCGTCCAGCCACTCGTGCTGCGGCCCGGGAGACTCAGCCCGCATCGGCGGCACCCGACCCGGCCCGGGCCGGCGCGGTGAGGTTCTCGCCCACCCGGATCACCAGCATCGCCATCTCGTACGCCACCAGGCCGATGTCCGCGTCGGCCTCGGCGACCACCGCCAGACACGCGCCCTGGCCGGCGGCGGTGACGAAGAGATATGCCGACTCCATCTCCACCACGGTCTGCCGGACTCCCCCGGCGTCGAGGTGCCGGCTGGCGCCCTTGGCCAGGCTGGAGAAGCCGGAGGCCAGGGCGCATAGGTGTTCGGCGTCGCTGCGGTCGGAGTCGGCCGAGGCGCCGAGCAGCAGCCCGTCCGCCGACAGCACCACCGCCTGGCGGCTGGCCGGCACCCGTTCCACCAGGTCGTCGAGCAACCAGTCGAGATCGACGTTCGGCTTCGTCGTGTGCACCACTAGGCATCCCTCTCAGTTGCGGTCGGGGGTTGCGCAGGCACCGCCGGGGTGTCCGGATCCGGTGACGCGTCGGCGGCGGAGGTGGTGGGGACGGGCGGCCCGGAGCCCTCGGCGGCGGCACCGTCCCGGCGGCCCCGGGCGGTGCCGGCCTGGAGGGCGGACATCAGCCGGCGGGCCTCCTCCGGGGCGCGTGGGGCCGGCGCGTCCAGGGCGGCCGGCCGGGGACGGGCGGCAGGGCCCCGCCGGCGCACCCGGCGGGGCAGGCCGTCGCCCTCACCGGACGGGTCGACCGGCACGGCACGGCTGGGGACCAGCGGCACCACGGCGGTCTGCGAGTCCGTTCGTTCGCGGGTGATCCGGGTCGGACGCGTCCGGGGCAGGGTCTTGAGCCGGGTCACCTTGGCCATCCGCCGGTCGTCGACCGAGCCGTCCGGCGCGGCGGGCGGCGGATCGGGCGGCGGCTCGGTGGTCACCAGGTCCGGCGGGATCAGCACCACGGAGGTGACCCCGCCCTGGGCGGCCCGGCGGAGCCGCACCCGGATCCCGTGCCGGGCGGCGAGCCGGGCCACCACGAACAACCCGAGCCGGGCGCTGTCGGCCGGATCGAACTCCGGTGGCTTCGCCAGCCGCCGGTTGGCCTCCTCCATCGCCGGGACGGACATGCCCAGGCCCTGGTCGGTGATCTCCAGGGCGTACCCGTTGGGCAGGCTCTGCCCGCGCACCGACACGTGGGTGCCCGGCGGGGAGAACGCGGTGGCGTTCTCCACCAACTCGGCGAGCAGGTGGGTGACGTCGCCCACCGCGCGACCCACCGCGGCGGCGGGCTGCACGTCGACGATGTCGACCCGGTCGTACGACTCGACCTCGGAGATGGCTCCCCGGACCAGGTCGACCATCGCGACCGGGTTGCGCCAGCCCCGGCCGGGCGCGGCACCGGCCAGGATGACCAGGTCCTCGGCGTGCCGGCGGAGCCGGGTGGCCAGGTGGTCCACCCGGAACAGCTCGGCCAGCTCGTCCGGGTCCTCGACGCGGCGCTCCATCCGGTCCAGCAGGGCGAGCTGCCGGTGCACCAGTCCCTGGCTGCGCCGGGCGATGTTGAGGAAGACGTCGTTGAGCCCTCGGCGCAGGCTGACCTCGTCGACGGCAGCGCGCACGGCTGTGCGGCCCACCTCGTTGAAGGCGTGGCCGACCTGGCCGATCTCGTCGCGGCCGTACTCCAGCGCGGGTGTCTCCCGGGCCACGTCCACGTCCTCGCCGCGGCGCAGTCGGGCCACCACGTCCGGCAGCCGGTGTTCGGCCATCTCCAGCGCGGCGGTGTGCACCCCGGAGAGCCGCTGCGCCAGCGACCGGCCCACCCGCAGGGACACCAGCACCGACACCACCACGGCGGCGAGCCCGAGCACGCCGGCCCCCCCGAGGCGGGCGAGGATGCCGACCGCCACCGGAATCGTCCGCTCGGCCAATCCGTCGGCCTGGGTCAGCTCGAAGTCGCGCAGGCTCTGCTGGACGGCGTCCTGGCTGGTCTGCCAGGCCCGGAGGTCCACTGCGGGCACCCGGACGGGGTCGGCCCGGACCAGGGCGTCCTGGAGGGCCCGCAGCCGGGCGAAGGCGTCGCTCTCGGCCAGCCGCTGGTATGCGGCCCGGTCGTCGGCCGGCAGGTCGGCCACCGCCGACTCGATCAGGAAGCGCTGGTTGCCGATGGTCTGCACGAGCTGGGCGTGCTCGCCCCCGGCGAAGCGCCCGCTGACCAGCACCCCGGCGAGCAGCGCGTCGGCCTGCCCGAGCAGCTCCCGGGAACGGCCGAGTGCGGTCAGCGCCAGGGCCTGCCGGTTCAGGTCGTCGTCGGGGAGCGTGGCCAGCGCCGAGAACGCCTGGAACGCCGCGCCGACCATGCCGCTGTAGAGCCCGATCGCGCCGGCCCTGTCGACCTCCCGGCGGTCGATGAAGCCCCGGCCGGTGGGCAGCCCGTCCAGCGCGCCGAGCAGGCGGTCGACGCGGGCGTCCAGCAGGTCGTCGGCGGCGTCGCGCAGGCGTTCCCCGGAGGCCCGGCCGCGCAGCTCGGCGACCGCGACGTCGGTGCGCCGCCGCTGTTCGGCCAGCGCCGGCAGCGCGGCGTCGCCGGCGAGCTGCACCACGCTGAGCCGGCGCTCCCGTTGCAGCTCGGCGACGACCGTCTCGCCCGGCCGGCCGAGGTCGGACAGGAGGGTACTGGCGGAGAGCAGGTCCCGGGCCGGACCGAAGGTGAGGGTGGTCGCGAAGATCCAGAGCACCACCAGCGCGCTCACCGGCGCGATGACCAGCGCCGTCAGCTTCGAGCGGATCGGCCAGTCGCGGGTGTTCATCAGACCTCGCCCGGAAGGTGTGGCAGCGGGTGGCGCCGACGCCGACGCGGGCTTCGCCCGCCGCGGCGCCGAGGCACCGGCACGGCGCCTTGGGCAGGATACGTAATCGTCGGCCGTTGCGATACCGGCCTATCGCCCCACGCTTCGACCCAGGCACGCTCCGCTGTGGTCGGTGCACACGCGAGCGCCCCGCCCGAAAACGGGCGGGGCGCTCGGTCCGGCGCTGCGCGGCCGGTGGGTAGTGCGGTTGTCGGTGCCCGCCCGGCCGGTCCGACCTGCCGGGCTCAGCCCGCGCGGGTCAGGCGTTGACGGAGATGCCGAGCCCTTCGGCGATCCGCCGGCCGTAGTTCTCGTCGCACTGGCTGAAGTGCCACACCATCTTCTCCTGGATGTGCTTGTCGCACTGGGCCAGCAGGTTGGTGAGGTTGAGGACCAGGTCGTCGCGCTCCCAGTCGGCCATCTCGCGGTAGCGTCGGCCGGCCTGGGAGTAGTTGTTCTGCCGCTCGATCGGGGCCCGCATGATCTGGCCCGAGACGAACGGACGGTACTCCCGGTAGGACTCGTCGGCCTCGTCGAGACCCGCCACCGAGGACGGCTCGAAGTTGATGTGCGGGTTGCCGCCCCGGTTGTCCACCCCGTACGACATCTGGCCACCACCCTGGTTGGTGCTGACCTGAACGTCCTCGCGCGGCCGGTTGACCGGCAGCTGGAGGTAGTTCGGGCCGACCCGGTAGCGCTGGGTGTCCGAGTAGGAGAACGTCCGGCCGATCAGCATCTTGTCGTCGGAGAAGTCGATCCCGTCGACCAGTACGCCGGTGCCGAAGGCGATCTGCTCGTTCTCGTTGTGGTGGTCGGTGATGTTGCGGTTGAGGGTCATCATCCCGACCGGGAGGTACGGGAAGTCCTCCTCCGGCCAGATCTTGGTGTCGTCCAGCGGGTCGAAGTCCAGCTCGGGGTGCTCGTCGTCGCTCATGACCTGGACGTTGAGCTCCCACTGCGGGTACTCGCCTCGCTCGATGGCCTCGTAGAGGTCCTTCGAGGCGTGGCCCAGCTCGCCGGCCTGGATCTCGGCGGCCTGCGCCTCGGTCAGGTTGTGCTCGCCCTGCTGGGTCATCCAGTGGAACTTGACCAGCACGCCGTCCCCCTCGGCGTTGACGAGGCGGTACGTGTTGACCCCGGAGCCGCGCATGGTCCGGTAGTTCTTCGGGATGCCGTACGGCGAGAAGAGCCAGGTCAGCATGTGCATCGACTCGGGCGTGTTCGACATGAAGTCGAAGATCCGGTTCGGCTCCTGGCGGAAGGTCACCGGGTCCGGCTTCAGCGAGTGGATCACGTCGGGGAACTTGATCGCGTCCCGGATGAAGAAGACCTGGAGGTTGTTGCCCACCATGTCCCAGTTGCCGTCCTCGGTGCGGAACTTCACCGCGAAGCCGCGCGGGTCGCGGGCCGCCTCGGAGGAGTCCCGGCCGCCGATGACCGTGGAGAACCGGATGGTGAGCGGGGTCTTCTTGCCCCTGGTCTGGAACAGCTTGGCGCGGGTGTACTTCGACGCCGGCTCGTCGCCGACGGTCCCGTACGCCTCGAACTCGCCGTGCGCGACGAAGCCGCGGGCGTGCACCACCCGCTCCGGGATGCGCTCCCGGTCGAAGTGGCTGATCTTCTCCAGGAAGTGGTAGTTCTCCAGGGTCGCCGGGCCGCGCGAGCCGACCGTCCGCTGCTGCTGGTTGTTGTGCACGGGGTGGCCCTGGCGGGTCGTCAGGATCGGCTTGCTGGCCTGCGGGTCGCTCATCGGTCTCCTCCGGATAGGTGTCGCTGCTGGCAGTCGGGGCAGCGCCCCCAGTACGTGACCTCGGCGAACTCCACCGCGAAGGTGGCCGCCGTCGAGGGGTCGAGGCAGGGCCCCGGTGCGGGGCTCCGGCCGGTGTCGCTGATCACGCCGCACTCCCGGCAGATCAGGTGGTCGTGGTCCGGCCCGCGCACCTCGTACCGCGCGGGGCCGCCGGCCGGGACGAACCGGCGCAGCAGGCCCGCCCCGGTCAGGGCGTGCAGGACGTCGTAGACCGCCTGACCGGAGAGCCGCCCGAGGCGGCCCCGGGCGAGGCGGGTGATCGTGTCGGCGTCCAGGTGGGGCCGACCGCGCACCGTCGCGAGCACCGCGAGGCGGGGCTGCGTGACGCGCAGCCCGGCCGCCCGGAGGCGTTCGGCGTCTGACTCGACCGGCATCACCCCACCCTGGCGCGCTTTCTGGAACCAGTCAAGTTTTTGCCGGGGTCGGTCCTGTGGGCCGGGTCATTCCGCCGCCTGGGAACCGGACGCCGAGGCGCAGCGCGCCCGGAACCGCCCGTGCCGCGTCCCGATACCCGTGATCACCCAGGAAATTCCCCCGGATCGGGATTGGCGATCAGTGGCCAGAGGGAATACCGGAGGGACGAAGGAGGAGCCATGTCGCCCACGCAGGTAATCGTCATAGTTCTCGTCGTGCTGGTGGTCGTCGCGGCGCTGGCCGTCGTGCTCCGGCAGGTCGCCCGCCGCCGCGCGCTGCGATCCCGGTTCGGGCCCGAGTACGACCGGGTGGTCGCGGAGCAGGACAGCCGGTCGGCCGCCGAGCGGGAGCTGCGGGACCGGGAACGCCGGCACGCCGAGCTGACCCTCACCCCGCTCACCCCCGAGTCCCGGGCCCGGTACGCCGCCGCGTGGGAGGAGCTCCAGGTCCGCTTCATCGACTCCCCCGCCGAGACGGTGAGCGACGCCGACGAACTGGTCGGCCGGCTCGTCGCCGAGCGCGGCTACCCGACCGGCGAGTTCGACGACCAGGCCGCCCACCTGTCGGTCGAGCACGCCCGGACGCTGTCGCACTACCGGGACGCGCACGAGATCCGGTTGCGCAACGAGCGCGGCGAGGCGGGCACCGAGGAACTGCGGCAGGCCGTCGTCCACTACCGGGCGCTCTTCGCCGACCTGCTCGGCGAGGACCCGGTGGGCAGCCGGGCGCCGCAGCAGGGCCAGCCGGAACACGTGCGCGGGCACCAGCCCGTCGCCACGCCCGAGCAGCGGGCCGATGCCACGCCCGCCGACCGTCCGCACGACGCCACGAGCCGTTGAGGAGAGCCACGATGCGCCAGGAGCAGCAGGCCAGCAGCGACCACCCGGAGGCCGTCCGGTCCGCGCCCGTGGCGGTCCCGCCCCCGGGCGACCGGCCCGCCGAGGCCGGCCACCACCGGGACCGCGACGCCGACGGCCGGGTCGACCTGCCCGAGGACGTACTCGACGACCGGGGCACCTTCGACGACCCGGCCGTGGCCGGGAAACGGGACGGCGAGCACGGGACGGACCGGCAGGACGAGCGCCGCCGGGACACCGACGACCTGGACGACACCCGCCCGTACGACGTGCGGGACGCCGACCCCGACCGGGCACCCGAGTTCCACGAGCCGGCACCCCTGCCCACCGCGTTCGGGGCGACCACGGTGGGCGACGCGGTGGCCGCCTCGGCCATGGCCAGCGGCCGTCCGGAAGACGAGCGGGACCCGCGTGGCGAGGACACCGCCCAGCCGGGCGACGGCGCACCGGGGCGTACCGACGCGTTCGACGCCGAGCGCGCCGACCCGACCGCCGGGGACCGGCTGCACGACCGGAACCGTTGGGCGGCGGCCGACGGGCCCGCCGACGCGCGGCACCCGGCCGACCGGCACGCGGGCGACGTCGAGGCCGACCGGGCCGACGAGCACCACGGGGCGGACCGCAGCCGCGAGGACGCGGTGGTCGCCGGCGCCGCCGGGTACGGCCGGCCCGAGCCGGGCATGATCGACCCGGACGCCACCGCCCCGGACGCAGCTCTCGGCGCGGCCACGGCCCGGCCGAGCACCGGCGCGGTGCACGAGGACGCCACCGCCCTCTTCGAGCCGGACGCCGCCCAGGCCTTCCGGGACCGCTGGCGCGACGTCCAGCTCCGCTTCGTCGACGACCCGAAGGCCGCCGCCGGGCAGGCCCAGTCGCTGGTGGACGAGGCCATCCAGGCGCTCGCCGCCGCGCTCGCCGAGCAGAAGAACAAGCTGGGCGACTGGCAGCAGACCGGCGACGACACCGAGCAGCTGCGGATCGCGGTACGCCGGTACCGCGACTTCCTGGACCGGGTGCTCGGCCGCTGACCCGCACTTCCGACGTCACCCCGCCGCACGCCCCGGCCACGACGGCCGGGGCGTGCGGCGCGTCCGGAGAACCTGATGTGCGGCAGGTGGCGCAGGATCTGGCGGTGGGCGGGCGGAGCCTGGACGCACGGATCTGCCGCCGTGCGCGGGTGGAGCCCGCAGGCCTCAGGCGGTTGCAGCAGATGCCGGCTTCAGACGCTTCCGCTCGACAACGCTTGTTGCCGTCACCACACTCAGCGGCGGCACGTCCTTCGCTACAACGGCGCCTGCGCCGACGACCGAGCCGTGACCGATCGTGACTCCGGGGGTGACCGTGGCTGCGGCGCCGATCCACACGTCATCCTCGATGACGATGGGCGCGTGCGTGATGAAGTCGTACCGCTCGTCGAGCTCGACGGGGTGTCCAGCCGTGCTCAGGGTCACTCGGGGTCCGATCAGGACGCGGTCACCGATGGTGATGCCCCCGTAGTCGAGGAAGAAGCATCCCTGGTTGATGAACACGCGCTCGCCGAACGATGCGCCAAGCCCGTAGTCGCAATGGAACGGGGGCAGGATGGACAGAGAGTCGGGGACCGGTCGGCCGAAAATCTCGGTGAGCACCGTCCTGCGCGCGTCGAGGTCGCCGAACGGCAGCCCGTTGAGTCGCGAGGTCAGGTTCATGACGAGCTGTACGCGTTCCGCGAAGGCTCGTGACTCGGGCGTCCGTGTTCGTAGGCGTTGCTCGTTGCGCACAGGGCGATGCTGGCACGGCGACTCAGGGACCCGGTGACCCCCCTCCCCGGCAGTGAGCGCGCTTCGTGATCGTGGAGTTCTCATCGAATGAGCGGATGCTGAACTCACCAACTGTGCGGACGGGAACGGGCGGTTATCCGAAGCGGTCAGCCAGCTTCGTCAGCTTGGTGACGTACGCCGGCCAGTCATGGTCGTCGGGGATGTTGGTGCTCTCCCGCCGCAGGCCGATCGCGGTGTCGTGCTGCTCACGCATGATGTCGGCGTGCCCGGCGTGACGAGCGAGGTCGCAGGTCACGTGGACGATGATCTTTTGCAGCGTCACGGTCTGTCCTGGCCGCCACCATGACACCCGCCCCGGCGCGTCGAGCGGTAGCCGTTCGATCGTCTGATCCGCGAACACCCCGACGCGGCGGTACAGGTCGATCAGCCCATCCTTCGTCTCGTCCTCCCGCGCGTACCAGTCCGCCTGCGGATCCTCGTCGTACGCCTGCATGGGGACCAGTTCCTCAGGCGTCGGGAACTCGCGCCCGAAGGTGGGCCCGAAGTAGCCGGCTTCGACATTGAGGCAGTGCTTGAGGATTCCCAGCAGGTTGTTGCCGGTCGCGGTGCGGGGCAGCCTGGCTTCGCGTTCGCTCAGGCCGTCGAGCTTCCAGACCAGGTCTTCGCGAGTCGCCTGGAGGTAGTGGTGCAGCACAGCCTTCGCATCGTCCGAGTCAGCCATGCCCGCCAGTCTTCCGCATGTGCGGAGCCGTCATGCGGGGTGTCGTCTACGAGATCAACGCCCGGCCGCGCTAGCGCCGTTCGAGTGTGAGCAGCGGTTCGGACAGCGCGGGCGACGGCGCGCCGGGATCGGCGGACACGGCCTCCTCGATGCTGCGGAGGCCGGCCTCCGCCTCGTCGGGGCTGAGCCGGGCGAAGAACGAGAGAGTACGCAGGCGCAGCCGTTCGAGCACCTCGGCGCGGGTGCCATCGGACGCCGGGGTGACCATGCCGAATCCGGCAACGCGCCAACCGGCCGCCGTGAACATCGCGATGACCTCGTGCAGCGGCTGGAACAGCGCGGTGTCCACCTCAAGACCGCGAGGGAAGTGGTCCAGCCACCACGGCTCGGGATGATGGTCGCTGAAGTTTCCGCGCAGTAGCAGCCGCCCGGCCGGCCTGAGCACCCTGGCCAGTTCCCGGGCCGCTCGGGGCTTGTCCTGAACATGGTGCCAGGACAAGAACATGAGCGCGTAGTCGGCGCTGCCGGACGGCACCGGCATGTCCTCGGCGGAGCCTGCCAGGTATTGCACGCCGGGATGTTGGGACTGCGCCTGCGCCACCTCGCGCATGCGGGCCGACGGCTCGATCCCGGTCACCGGCCCGAACGCTCGCGCCAGCGCAGGGGTGAACCTGCCGGTCCCTGACCCGACGTCCAGCCCCACCAGCGGACGCCGCTCGGGTAACCCGGCTGCGAAGGCGTTCGTCCATGCCCCCAACTGCTGCTCGGTGAGCGCGCGTCCGCGCGTGTAGTTCTGGTACTGCTCCCTGTCGTAGTCGACCAGCCTCATCGCCACTCCCTCGCGAGTCGGGACCAACTGTCCGATGTATCGAGACGATACATCGGACCGATATGCGGCGTCGTACCGGAAGTTGAAGCGGCGTCGGCGCGCCGCGAACGCCCCCGCGTGGGAACTCAGTCGCTTCAAGCGGACGTCGTCGATCTGGCCGGCGCCGACCCACTGCCCTCCCTGCCGGGCGGGGGCGACTCCGGTGACCTCCAACCGTGGGCGATGACATCGAAGACCCGCTCGACAGCGGCACGGCGATCCGATTGACCGCGGATGAGGCTCGGGATCTGGAGCACGAACCGGGCCAAGGCGACGCACGCGATGTCATCCTGCTCAACGCCGAGCTCATCGGCGACAGCCGCGCTGAGGCTGTCGGTGTGCCGGGTCCACATGCGTTCCGCGTAGTCGCGCAGCGCCGGGGTGGACTCCACCAGGTCGTTGAACTCCGCCGCTTGCGGATGAAGCGCGGTCGGCAGGTACGCGCCAAGAGCGTACTCACGTAGGGCGTCAACGATGCCCTGTCCGTCGGCTCGCCGCCTCACCGCGGCGATCAGTTGCGCCTCGTTCTCCTGGTCCTGGTCGAAGACCAGAGCCTCCTTGCCCGTGAAGTGCTTGAACAGCGTCGTGGTCGACACATCGGCCGCATCGGCGATGTCACGAACGCTGACCTCGTCGTAGCCCCGCTCCAGGAAGAGGCGCAGAGCCTCGTCGGCGATCGCCTGCCGAGTGGCCGCCTTCTTGCGTTCGCGACGGCCGACGGGAGTCTGAGTCATGAGCTGAGTGTAATCGATAGTGGCATCGAGCACTAAGTTGACTCATTGCACTTTTGCATTCGATCTGGTTTTCTGGGCTGGCAAGACACCCGAGCCGATCCCGGCGCCTTGTCAGATTTCTCCGGCCGTCCCCGTCGAGTGACGACGTCCAACCCACAGAAGGACAGATCATGACCGCACCAACTCCCCGGCAAGCCAGGATCAGCATCATCGGCGCGGGGCCCGGCGGGCTCACCTGCGCTCGCATCCTGCAGCGGCAAGGCATCGCGGTCACCGTCTACGACCGAGATCCCGACCGCGACGCGCGTAATCAGGGCGGCACCCTCGACCTGCACGCCGACAACGGTCAGATCGCTCTTCGCGAGGCCGGCCTGCTCGACGACTTCTTCCGGCTCTGCCGCCCCGAAGGCCAGGAGAACCGCATCCTGCACATCGACGGCGAACTGCGGGCACACCTCGTTCCCGACGATGGTGAGCTCTTCAAGCCCGAGATCGACCGTGGCCAACTGCGCGACCTGCTGCTCGATTCCCTGACGCCCGACACCGTACGGTGGGGCCACGGACTGACCGGCCTCAGTGGACCCGCCGACGGCCCCCGTACCCTGCACTTCGCCGACGGCACGACCGTCGAGACGGACCTGGTCATCGGTGCCGACGGCGCGTTCTCCCGAGTTCGCCCGGCCGTCTCACCGGCCGTTCCCCAGTACGTCGGCGTCAGCTTCGCCGAAGCCTGGTTCCATGACGTGGAGAACCAGCACCCGGAGCTCTCCGCGCTGGTCGGCCAGGGTAGCGCCTCAGCTGCCGACGGCGAACGCGCCCTGTGGGGCCAGCGCAACAGCGGCAACCACATTCGTGTCTACATCATGCGCAAGGTCCCGGTCGACTGGATCACCCGTGCGGGCCTCCAACGCGACGACACCGCCGCGATCCGCGCTCACCTGCTCGACGAGTTCGCCGCCTGGGGACCGCGGATGAAGCATATGATCACCGACAACGACGGTGCCTACGTCGACCGGCCGATCTTCGCGCTCCCGGTCCCGCACACGTGGGAGCACAACCCCACCGTGACACTGCTCGGCGACGCCGCCCACCTCATGCCGCCGCTCGGCGTCGGCGTCAACCTCGCCATGCTCGACGCCGGCGAACTCGCGCTCGCGCTCGCCGGCTCCGCCACCGTCGACGAAGCCGTTTGCGGCTACGAGAGCATCATGCTTCCGCGCTCCGTCGAGACCGCCAAGATGCTCGAAGGCCACGCCGAGGACCTGCTTTCCGGCGACCTCCCGCCCGAGTTCGGCGACGACGACGGCCAGCCCTGACCACCTACTCGGCCGCTGACCGGCGTCCCGACGCGCGGTTCCTGCGAGAGCATCGGTTCTCAACCGGAGCATGGTCACCTTCGCCGCCTGCGCGCAGCCGAGGATCTCCGGCGGCGAGGCCCGGCAGCCCCGCCGGCCCCACGCGACCCGGGCGGCCCTCAGCAGGCCGGATGATCTCGGACGGCACCCGATCCGATCCACTCGCCCGCCATGCCGACCGAGCCGACCCGGGACCACGGACGGGGATGGCGGACCCTTCCCCCGCGCCGGCCCCGGTCCGCGCCGTCGGCATGTCCGGGACCCTGCGGGGTACGCCGGGGGGATCAGGCAACACCTGGGGACAGGAGGGCAGCAGGATGACGAAGCGCGACCGGAACGCCGGGCGACCGCTGGAGGAGAGCCCCGAGGTGGCCGCGGCGGTGGACGACGAGAGCACAGTGCGGCAGTTGGCGACCGGTGGCGGGGCCGACCGGGACACCCCGTCTTTCGGCGGGCCGGGGGACGTCCCGGAGGGCGCCGGCTCGACCGAGGACCTGCTCGGCGACCCGCACGGCGCGGGCACGGGGGCCGGCGGGGACAACATCCGCACCGGCGCGGAGCAGCAGTGGGAGCCGGAGGACCTGGTGCGGGCCCGGGGCCAGGACCTGACGCCGAAGAACGTCGAGCGGGCCCGCCGCGACCTGGCCGAGCAGGGCCAGGCGGCGGTGGAGAAGACCGTGCCCTGAGCCTCCGTGACCGGATGACCGCCGGCTGGCCCTGAGTTGCCGTGATCGTCTGCTGCGTACCGGCACGCGCCCCGGCGTGTCGTGCCGGTCAGGCGCAGACGATCACGGGAGCCGGTACGGGCGGGGGCCCCTGGCCCGACCGGTGAACGGTCGGACCAGGGGCCGGGGAACCTGCCGCTGAGAGTGCCTCACTCCTCGCCAGCGGCGGGCAGGCGTGCCTGGTGGAGCGTCAGAGCGCCGGGTAGGCGTTCTGCATGAGCTGGGCGAACTGCGCCGAGAACCAGGCGCCCGAGATCGGGGCGTCCGGCAGGGCGCCGCTCATGCTGTTGCCGTTGCGGGCGTTACCGGTGTAGGTCGGGTCGCACATCCGGTCGAAGCCCTTGCCCTCGTTGTTCGGGATCGCCTTGCTGGAGCCGTCCGACTCACCCGGGGGCTTCACCCAGACGTAGGCGTCGATGCCCGGCTCCGGAGCGGCCGTGGGACGCTCGCCGAGGCCCGCGCCGGACTGGTTGCACCAGTTGCCGGCGTGGATCCGCCGGTCGACCCGGCCACCGTTGACGTAGGTGTCGACGCTGGTCAGTGCGCCCGGGCCGGTCGGCCGGGCGGTGCCGCCCCAGCCGTTGCGGGAGGTGTCGATCAGCATGCCGATGTTGCTGTTGAAGCCGACCGAGACCAGCTTGGTGCGGAACGCCTGGGCGAACGAAAGCTCGTCGGTGTAGAAGTTCCAGTCGATCCACTTCGACTGGCGGACGGACGTGCCGTTCACGTTGTCGGTGATCTTGACGTACGGCTCACGCAGCGCCGAGTAGTTGGCCGTGTTGACGATGAAGCCGTGCACGTTGTTCACGGTGCTGCCCGAGGCGACGGCGGCGGCCTTGAGCTGGTCGGCGGTCGGGCCGAAGTTGCTGTCCCAGCCGATCCAGCCGTGGTGCGCGGCGTCGATGTAGTTGTAGACGTTGCCGAGCGCGCCCAGCTTCGCCAGGGCGTACCCGACGCCGTTGACGTAGGCGCCGTTGGCCTTGACGGTGTCGCACATGGCCGTGCCGCCCGGGTTGCCGGAGGTGTTGGTCACCAGGTTCGGCAGCGAGTCGATCTCGATGATGTTGATGATCCGCAGGCTGGCGTACTTCGCGTCGCCCTGGATCGCGGCGATCGGGTCGATGTACTCGGCCTTGTAGCGGGGCAGGTCGTTCGGGCCCAGCTCACCGTTGGAGGCGAGCGCGGCGCAGTCCCGGCCGGGCAGGTTGTAGACCACGAACTGGATGTACTTGGCACCCTGCCTCAGCGCCTCGTCCAGGTGGGCACGAACGCCCATCGCACCGTTGGAGCTGCTGTCCGGGGTGCCGTTGATCGCGGCGATCCGGTCGATCCAGACGGCGGTCGGGTTGTTGGACACCCGGTTGCCGCCGGCCACCGACTCGGCCTTGGCCTTCCACTCCGGGTTCACGTACCCCTTGGCGTTCAGGTAGGGGTTGTCCACCTTCTCCCCCGGCGGGGGCGTCGTCGGCGGAGGCGTGGTCGGCGGAGGCGTGGTGGGGGGCGGCGTGGTGGGGGGCGGCGTGGTGGGGGGAGTGCTGCCGTTGCAGACCACGCCGTTCAGGGTGAACGAGGTGGGCTTCGGGTTGCTGCCGCTCCACGCGCCGTTGAAACCGATGCTCACGCTGCCACCACTGGCGATCGAGCCGTTGTACGACTCGTTCGCGGCGGTCACGTTCTGCCCGGCCTGGCTCCACTTGGCCGACCAGCCCTGCTGCACCCGCTGGCTGCTGTTCGGGAAGGTGAACCCGAGGTTCCAGGAGCTGACCGCGTCACCCAGGTTCTTGATGGTGACGTTGGCGGTGAATCCGCCGGCCCAGTCGTTGGTGGTGTAGTCGACGCTGCACTGGGTCGCGGCCTGGGCCGCGGTGACCGGGAGGGTCACCAGGCCGGCGGCGACCAGGACACCCGCACCGGACAGTGCGAGCGCCCGGCGGTGGCCGGACAGTCTCTTCCTCATACTCATGGCACAGATCTCCTTGGGCGTGACCGGACTCGCGGCCCGGCGGAACGGCGCCCGACGTCCTGCACGGACGATCGGCGGCGCCACGGGGGGATTTTCGGGGTGCCCGACCCGGACGGGCGGTTTGGTGGTGGTGCGCGACCGGCACGAGAAACGGCCGGTCGGGCGGCGGACGGCGTCCGGTGGTGCCGGTGCCCTCGACGTCTGCCTTGTGCGGTGTGGCTCCCCGTACCGCTGACGAAATTCTTACATGGGAGCGCTTCCATGGCAATGGTTCGATGCTTGTTCGCCGGGCCGAACAGGACGTCCGGAGCAGTACGGCGTGATGACACCGCCGGAGACGGCCCGGGGCGAGGAAACCCCCGTCCCCCGAAAGGGTGCGGCGCGCACAGCCGGGCCGCAACCCTCCCCCCGGTCGGCAACGCCCGACGGGGGCCGCCGAGGTGCGCTTGACGGACCTTCCGCCCGAATGCCAGGAAACTGCAAAAGATGAATCTTTCCTCTTATAGCTCGCGAACCGGTCTAACGTCTTGAGTAGCTCGGCTGACGTCGGGCTCAGGACGAACAGGGATGGAGTGACGCAGGTCATGGCAAACAAGATGCTCGGGAAGGTCGTTGCGGGTGCCGCCCTCGGGGGGGCCTCCCTGCTGGTGTTCACGCCAGGAATCGCGTTCGCGGATGGCCACGACGGCGAGTCCCGCGACGGCAAGGTCTACGTCAAGCCGCACGTCGTCAAGGCGGGCGACAAGGTCGAGCTCCTGGAGATCTGCTCGGAGCCGCAGCGGAACGCCTTCGTCTGGTCCAAGGTCACCGGCAAGGTCAAGCTGCACTCGGCCGACGACGACCGCGGCCAGCACGGGGGCAAGCCGGGCGAGGACCACGGCAAGGACAACGGGGAGCACGGCAGGCCCGGCGGGGAGCAGGGCAAGGACGACGGCAAGGACAACGGAGAGCACGGCAAGCCCGGCGACGAGCAGGGCAAGGACAACGGCAAGGACAACGGAGAGCACGGCAAGCCCGGCGACGAGCAGGGCAAGGACAACGGCAAGGACAACGGAGAGCACGGCAAGCCCGGCGACGAGCA
>NZ_JBEOWQ010000011.1:86657-101367 GCF_040296145.1 Micromonospora sp. NPDC002296 | reverse complement strand
AGCAGGGCAAGGACAACGGCAAGCCGGGCGAGGACCAGGGCAAGCCTGGCGGGGAGTCGGGTGGCAAGGGCGGCGGCACCGCCGACCCGTACGGCGAGCAGGACTGGGGCGGCTACGAGCAGGGCCAGAAGGCCGAGAAGGACCACGGCAAGGAGTCCGGGAAGGACCGGTCCGACGAGGGCTCCGGCTGGGGCCGGGACGAGGAGTCGGGCCACGGCAAGGACTCCAGCTACGGCAACGACTCGGGCCGCGGCAACGAGCACGGCAAGGACTCGGGGCGCGGCGAGGACTCCGAGCACGGCAAGGACTCGGGCCGCGGCAACGAGCACGGCAAGGACTCCGGCCGCGGCAACGACTCCGAGCACGGCAAGGACTCCGGCCGCGGCGAGGACGAGCGGTCCTGGGAGCACAAGAAGGACTTCGTCTACTTCGGCGAGGCCGAGGTCTCCGAGGACGCCGAGCCGGGCCGCCACAAGCTGCACGGCTCCTGCGGCGAGGGGGAGCTGGTCGTGCTCCCGCGCGGCCACGTCGAGGGCGGTGACGGCGGCGCGACCACCGGCACCGACCGCGGGATGGTCACCACCGGGGCGGGCATGCTGGGCGCCGCGGCGCTCGGCGGCATCGTGCTGATGCGGCGGCGTCGGGTCAATGGGTCCCTCGTCTGACGTGACGGCGACACCGGCCGGCGGCCGCCACGGGAGACCGTGGCGTGCCGCCGGCGCGGCCGTCGTCGTCACGCTCGCGATGGTCGGTGCCGGCCTGGTGGGCGCCTCGCTGCGCAGCGCGCCCGAGCCCGCGCCCCGCCCACCTCAGCCGCTGTCCCAGGCCGGCGCGGACGTCCACGCCACCACCGGGCCCGGCGTCGACCAGGAGCCCACCAACCCCGACACCGGGTCGGCCGGCGAGGGACAACCGACGGTCGGGCTGGGCCGGGCCACGCCGACCACCATCGCCATCCCCCGGATCGGGGTCGACGCCCCGATCATGACGCTGGGCACCAACCCCGACGGCACCGTCCAGGTCCCGTCGCTGGAGCAGGCCCTGAGCGCGGGCTGGTACTCCCCGGGGCCGAGCCCCGGGGAGATCGGCAACGCGGTGGTCGTCGGGCACGTCGACTCGGCGAAGGTCGGCGGTCCCGCCGTCTTCTTCTCACTCGGCGCGCTCCAGCCGGGCGACGCCATCACGGTGTCGCGGGACGACGGCAGTCAGGCCGCCTTCACCGTCGACGAGGTGAAGGCGTACCCGAAGAAGGCCTTTCCCACCGAGCTGGTCTACGGCCCGAACGACCGGGCCGGCCTGCGGGTCGTCACCTGCGGCGGGCAGTTCGACAAGAACGCGGGCAGCTACCTGGACAACGTCGTCGTCTTCGCGACGATGACCGGCTGAGAGTGGGGACGGTCGGCCCCCGGGACGCGCCACGGCCGGTCGGGGAAACCGACCGGCCGCGGCACGCTCCGGACGACTCAGGCCGCCGAGGTCCGCACCAGGGTACGGATCTGACGCAGCAGCACCGACAGTGCGGCGAGGTCCGCCCGGGACTCGTCGAACTCCCCCATCGCCCGCTGGGCGCGGTGGATCGAGGTGGCGTTCGACTGTTCCCACTGCAACACCCGCTCCAGCGGCGGCAGGTCGTTCGGGGTGGAGCCGAGGACCTCCGCGGTGAGCGCGGCCAGCGCGGCGTACAGGTCGTAGCGCAGCGCCATCCGGGCCAGCGTCTGCCAGCGGTCCTCCCGCGGCAGCAGGGAGATCTTCGACAGCAGGGAGTCGACCCGGAACCGGTCGGACAGGACGAAGTAGACCGAGGCCACCTCGCCGACGTCCGGACCGGTGCTCGCCGAGGTCTCCACCACGTCGAGCAGCCCGAAGCTGTACATCAGGCGGGTCGCCTGCTCGGCCAGGCCACGCGGCAGCCCTCGGGAGGTCATCTCGTCGATGTGCGCGGCGATGGCCTCCCGCTCGCTGCCGAAGAAGAGGTTCTCCAGGCCGGGCAGCAGCCGGGCCACCCCGTCGCGCAGCCGGGCGGTCTCGGCCGGCACGTCGATCGGCGAGCGCCGGTTGGTGACCAGCCAGCGCACCGCCCGATCGAGCAGCCGCCGGGTGTCCAGGTAGACGGCGGTCTGCAGCTCGGGGTCGACCTTGTTGTCGAGCGCCTCGACCGCGTCCCACAACTCGCGCAGCCCGAACACCTCGCGGACCACCACGTACGCCCGGATCACGTCCGCCGCGGACGCCGCGGTCTCCTCGACCACCCGGAACACGAACGAGATGCCGCCCCGGTTGATCGCCTCGTTCACCAGCACGGTGGTCACGATGTCCCGGCGCAGCCGGTGCTGGCCCATCCGGTCGGCGAACCGCTCCCGCATCGGGGTCGGGAAGTAGTTGACCAGCACCTCGGTCGTCCACTCCTCGTCGGCGAGGCCCTCGGCGAGGATCTCCCGTTCCAGCACGATCTTCACGTACGCCAGCAGCACCGCGAACTCCGGCGCGGTCAGCCCGGACTCGGTGCGCACCGCCAGCTCGTCGTCCGGCGGCAGCCCTTCCAACGCCCGGTCCAGCGCCCCCGAGCGCTCCAGCTCGCCGATCATCCGGCGGTGCACCGGCAGCAGCGAGGCGGCCTGGGCCTGCGAGTTGTTGATCGCCCGGGCCTGGTCGTAGTTGTCCCGCAGCACCAGCTCGCCGACCTCTTCGGTCATCCCGGCCAGCAGCTCGTCGCGCTCGGGCCGGGTCAGCGCCTCGTCCGCGACGGCCGTGTTGAGCAAGATCTTGATGTTCACCTCGTGGTCGGAGCAGTCCACCCCGGCCGCGTTGTCGATGAAGTCGGTGTAGATCCGCCCGCCCGCCCGGGCGTACTCGATCCGCCCGAGCTGGGTGCAACCGAGGTTGCCGCCCTCGCCGACCACCCGGCAGCGCAGCGCCTTGCCGTCCACCCGGATCGCGTCGTTGGACTTGTCGCCCACCTCCGCGTTGGTCTGGCTGGACGCCTTGATGTAGGTGCCGATGCCACCGTTCCAGAACAGGTCCACCGGCGCGGTGAGGATCGCCTTCATCAGCTCCTGCGGGGAGAGCTGGCTGACGTCGTCGTCCAGCCCGAGGGCCGCCCGGACCTGCGGCGAGATCGGCACCGACTTCGCCGCGCGCGGGTACACCCCGCCCCCTTCGGAGATCAGCGACCGGTCGTAGTCCTCCCAGGACGACCGGGGCAGGTCGAACAGCCGCTTGCGCTCGGCGTACGAGGCGGCGGCGTCCGGGTCCGGGTCGAGGAAGAGATGCCGGTGGTCGAACGCGGCCACCAGCCGGATGTGCTCGGACAGCAGCATCCCGTTGCCGAACACGTCGCCGGACATGTCGCCGACGCCGACCACGGTGAAGTCCTGGGTCTGGGTGTCGTGCCCCAGCTCCCGGAAGTGCCGCTTCACCGACTCCCAGGCGCCCCGGGCGGTGATGCCCATCTTCTTGTGGTCGTACCCGGCCGAGCCGCCGGAGGCGAACGCGTCGCCGAGCCAGAAGTTGTGCGCCGCCGAGATCTCGTTGGCGATGTCGGAGAACGTGGCCGTGCCCTTGTCCGCCGCCACCACCAGGTACGGGTCGTCGCCGTCGTGGCGGACCACGTCGTCGGGCGGCACGATCTCGCCGGCGGCGATGTTGTCGGTGATGTCGAGCATCGCGCCGACGAACTCCTGGTAGCAGGCGACCGCCTCGTCCCGGTCCCCCGGCTTCTGCTTGAGCACGAAGCCGCCCTTGGCGCCCACCGGCACGATCACGGCGTTCTTCACCATCTGCGCCTTGACCAGGCCGAGCACCTCGGTCCGGAAGTCCTCCCGCCGGTCGGACCAGCGCAGCCCGCCCCGGGCCACCGGCCCGTACCGCAGGTGCACGCCCTCGAACCGGGGCGAGTAGACGAAGATCTCGAACTTCGGCCGGGGGGCGGGCAGGTCCGGGATGGCCTGCGGGTCCAGCTTGAAGGCCACGTACGCCTTCGGCCGCCCGCCGACCGGCTTCTGGTAGAAGCTGGTGCGCAGGGTGGCCTGGATCAGCGTCAGGTACGACCGCAGGATCCGGTCCTGGTCGAGGCTGACCACGTCGTCCAGCGCGGCGTCGATCTCCTTCACCAGCTCGCCGCTGCGCCCGTGGCGCTGCTCGGCGGTCGCCTCCCCGGGGGCGAAGCGGGTCTCGAAGAGCTCCACCAGCAGCGCGGTGATCCGCGGGTACGCGATGAAGGTCTGCTCCATGTACTCCTGGGAGAAGACCGTCCCGGTCTGTCGCAGGTACTTCGCGTACGCCCGCAGCACCACCACCTGCCGCCAGGTGAGCCCGCCGCGCAGCACCAGCTCGTTGAAGCCGTCGACCTCGGCCTCGCCCCGCCACGCCGCCGCGAAGGCGTTCTCCACGTGCGGGCGCACCTCGGCCAGTTCCTGGTGGCCCTCGGGCAGTTGCAGGCCGAAGTCGTACAGGTAGACCCTGCCGTCGATCCGATCCACCTCGTACGGGTGCTCGTCGACCACCCGGACGCCGAGGGAATGCAGCACCGGCAGCACCGCGGAGAGCATCATCGGCTCGCCGTACCGGTAGACCTTGAACCGGACGTCCATCGCCTCGTCTAGGTCCGTGCCCCGGCCCGCGCCGTTGCCGCGCGGCGCGAGCTGCTTGCGGAACAGGTGCATCTCAAGCTGGCCGGGCTCCTCCAGCAGCTCCAGCTTCGCCAGGTCCTTCATCGCCTCGTACGGCGTGTGCCCGTCCTTGTAGCCCTCCGGGAAGGCGTCGGCGTACCGGCTGAACAGGTGCTTGGCCTGCTCGTCGCCGAGCTTGCGCTCCAGCACGAGGCGGTAGTCGTCGTCCCACAGCCGGGTGGCGTCGGCCAACTCCTCGGCGAGCAGGTCGGCGTCGATGTCCCCGGGTGGCCGGGTCGGGTCGGTGCGGACGATGAAGTGCACCCGGGCCAGCATCGACTCGGTGACCCGGGTGGTGTAGTCCACCCCGACGCCGTTCAGCTCACGCAGCAGGATGTCCTGCATGCGCAGCCGGTTCTGCGTGGTGAACCGGTCCCGGGGCAGGTAGATCAGGCAGGAGATGAACCGCCCGTACGCGTCCCGCCGCAGGAAGACCCGCAGTTGCCGGCGGCCGGCCATCCGCAGCACGCCGATCACCGCGTGGTACAGATCCTCGGTCTTGATCTGGAACAACTCGTCGCGCGGATACGTCTCCAGGATCTGGAGCAGGTCCTTGCCCGAGTGGCTGCGTCGGCTCAGGCCGGAACGGTCCAGCACCTCGGCCACCTTGCGGCGGACCACCGGCAGCTCCCGGACGCTCGTCCGGTACGCCGCAGTGGAGAACAGCCCCAGGAAGCGCCGCTCGCCGATCACCTGACCGGCCTCGTCGAAGATCTTGAAGCCGATGTAGTCCAGGTACGCCGAGCGGTGCACGGTGGCCCGGGAGTTCGCCTTGGTGATGATCAGCAGGCGCTTCTCCAGCGCCCTCTCGTGCGCCTCGGACGTCATCGAGGACAGCGCCCGCACCTCCGGGGAGTCCGAGCGCAGGATGCCCAGGCCGGTGCCGAGCACCGCCTCCACCGCCGAGCCCTCACCGTCGGGGGCGTCCACCAGCCGGTACTCGCGGTAGCCGAGGAAGGTGAAGTGGTCGTGGGCCAGCCAGCGCAGCAGCTCCACCGAGTCGGTGATGTCCTTCTCCGGCACCGGCGGGCGGTTGTCGGCGGTCCGGGCGGCGGCCAGCTCGTCGGCCAGGGCCAGGGCGCGCTGGCGCATCTTCGGCCAGTCCTCGACCGCCTCCCGCACGTCGGTCAGCACCCGTTGCAGCTCGCGGCGCAGCTTCTCCCGCTCGCCGGCGTCGCGGACCGGGTCGATCTCGATCCGCATCCAGCTCTCGACCAGGTCCCCGTCGATCGCGTCGTCGGGCTCCACGTCCGCGGAGACCTCGGTCAACCGGCCCAGCGGCTCCCGGCGCACCACCACCAGCGGGTGCACCAGCAGATGTACGTCGAGGTGGTGGGCGTTGAGCAGGGCGGTCACCGAGTCGACCAGGAACGGCATGTCGTCGGTGACGATCTCGATCACCGTGTGGTGCTGGTCGGCGTCCGGTTCGTGGATGCGCAGCTTCAACTCGCCCGGTACCCGCTGCTGCGCCAGGTCCCAGTGGGCCCGGGCGGCGTCGAGCATCTCCTCGGCCGTGAACCCGATCAGTTCCTCGTCCGGGGCGAACCGCCAGAAGCGCCCGACCAGTGTCGCCGCGTCGTGGTCGTCCCCGGCGAGCGCGACCGCCTGGGCGACCAGGCGCTCCACGTTCGGCACCGGCTCGTCGAGCTCGGCATCCTCCACGTCGTCGGCCAACGCCTCCATGGGCAGCCCGAGATCATAGATGGTGTCGATGCTCGAACCGGTCATCCCGGTCGCTCCCGTGTCGAGCCGGCCGAAGCCGTCCCCGTCGGTCGTCGAATCGAAGTCGTCCCGGCCGGTGTCATCCTGCCGGAGGTCGGGTCCCGGTTTGATCGCCGGACGCCGGTCCATCGGTGCCACTCCCCTCGACCCACCGCATTGTGGGTCACTCTGCCGCCCAGCCTAGGCCCTGCCGCTCCGTGCCTTCCTCGGCGGACCACCGGCCGGACTTCCGGTTCGGGACTCTGTCCTTTCACCCGTTGCAGATATGCGGTCAGCCGGCTGGGGAGTACCCCGGTCGGGATGTTCATCACACCTTCGCGAGCCCTCTTTGCGCACGTGGCGGGCCGGACGGGGCAGTGCGCCCGGCGGGCCCGTACTACCGTGGCGGAAGCCCGAGATTCGGAAGGACGGCCAAATGCGCCTGTCGTACCCCCCTGGTGGGCCCCGCCGATCGCGCTCCCGCCGGCTGGTCGCGGCGCTCGCGGCCACCACGCTGGCCGCCGCCGCGCTGACCGGCTGCTCCGCCGAGGACGGTCCGGAACGCGCCGTGGACGCCTTCCTGTCCGGTTGGGGCAAGGGCGACCTCCAGGCGGTCGGCTTCGTCGACCCGACCGGGAGGAAGGTGCCCGCCGCCGACGTGACGCGGGAGATCCGGGAGCTCTCCGGAGAGCTGGCGGCCACCCCACCGGCGCTGCGCCGCACCGGGGACCCGAAGATCGACGCGAACATCGCGACCGCCGGCATCCGGGTGGACTGGACCCTGCCCCCGTCCGGCACCCGCTGGGGGTACGACCGGCAGGTACGGCTCACCCGGGGCGGCGACGACCAGTGGCAGGTGATCTGGGAGCCGCAGGTGGTGCACGAGCAGCTCACCGCGGGCGACCGGCTGGCGGTGCGCCGGGACGTCGCGCCCCGGTCCGGGGTGCTCGACAGCGCGGGTGCGCCGGTCGTGGCGCCCCGCCCGGTGGTCCGGATCGGGCTGCAACCGAGCGAGGTCACCGACGTGAAGGCGGTGTCCCGGAAGCTCGACGCCGCGTTCCGGGCGATCCGGCCGGCGCTCACCCCGCCGGTCGACCTCGCCGACCTGCCCAAACGCCTCGCCGAGGCCGACCCGGGCGCGTTCGTCGAGGTCGTGACGCTGCGCGACGAGGCGTACCGGCAGATCCGCTCGCGGGTCTACGACCTGCCCGGCACCAAGTTCCGGGCCGAGAAGCTCGACCTCGCCCCCACCCGCGAGTTCGCCCGGGCGCTGCTCGGCTCGGTCGACCAGGCCCAGGCCGACGACCTGGCCGCCCACCCCGACCGGTACCGGCGAGGCGACCTGGTCGGCCACGGCGGCCTCCAGGGCCGGTACGACGAACGGCTGCGCGGCCTGCCCGGGCTGACCGTGATCAGCGAGCGGACGGGGCCGGACGGCACCGTCGTGCCGAACGGCACGACGCTGTTCCGCGAGGAGCCGAAGGCCGGGCAGGCGGTGAGGACCACCCTCGACGTGGCCACCCAGAACGCCGCCGACACCGCGCTGCGCGGGGAGAAGCGCCGCGCGGCCCTGGTGGCGGTGCGGATCAGCGACGGCGCGGTGCTGGCCGCCGCGAACGGGCCGGGGGCCGCCGGGGAGAACCTGGCCTTCACCGCCCAGGTCCCGCCCGGCTCGACGTTCAAGATGGTCAGCGCCCTCGGCCTGCTGGACCGGGGTGCGGTCACTCTGGACGGCCCGGTCGCCTGCCCGAAGACGTTCACGGTGGACGGGCGGTCGTTCAAGAACTCCGACAACTTCGCCCTCGGCTCGGTGCCGTTCCGCACCGACTTCGCGAAGTCCTGCAACACCGCGTTCGCCGCGCTCGCCCCGAAGCTGGGCGCGGACGGCCTCGCCCAGACCGGGCGGGCGCTCGGCCTGGAGGCCGGGTGGGACCTGGGCGTCGACGTGTTCACCGGCAAGGTCTCGGCGAACGGTTCCCCGGCCGAACAGGCCGCCGCCTCGTTCGGGCAGGGCACCACCGTGGTCAGCCCGCTGGCCATGGCCGCCGCCACCGCCGCCGTCGCCCGGGGCCGCTGGGAGCAGCCGAAACTGGTCCTCGACCCGGCTCCGGCCAAGGCCGCGCCGGCAGGCCCGGAGCTGAAGTCGGAGTCGGTGCAGCCGCTGCGGACCATGATGCGCGAGGTCGTCACCGCCGGCACCGCCGGCGCGCTGAAGGACGTCCCCGGCGGCCCGGTGCACGGCAAGACCGGCACCGCCGAGTACGACGACAACCCCGCGCACACCCACGCCTGGTTCATCGGTTGGCAGGGCGACGTGGCGTTCGCGGTCTTCGTGGAGCGGGGCGGGTCCAGCACGGCCAGCGCGGTGCCGATCAGCGAACGCTTCCTGCGCGCCCTCGCCGCCTCCTGACCGCCCCACCGTCCGGCAAGACCGACCACGCGTCAGGCGATCCCAGCTGCGGAATGCGACGTGTCATCGCCCGTGCCGGGGCGGCTGACGCCCGGAGCGGGTGCGGAACCACGGCGCAACAGGCCCGGGCCGGCCGAGGCGGGGGGCCCGACGGGTTCCAGGACCGGGCCCGGGGCACCCTCGGTCGGGCCGCCCGGATCCACCGACCTGTCCGGCTCCTCCAACCCGCCGGCGGCGCCGTCGAGGTCGCCGGTGAGGGCGGAGACGGCGGCGGGCAGGACGGAGCCGGCGGGCAGGGCGAGGGCGGTGGGCAGGGCGGCATCGGCGGGGAAGTCGACATCGACCGGATCCCCCGCCGCATCCCGGTGCGGCGCATCGGCTGGTAGGGCCCCGGAGACGGCTGGGCGGCCGGCCGAGGGAGGGCGCGGGTCGGGGGCCGCCGGGAGCAGCCGGGGCGACACCGCGCTCGGTGCGGTGACCGGGGCCAGCCCGGCCACCACCGTGTTGACGATCTCGGCGGCGTACGCCCCGTCCTGGTCGTAGTCGGGGTCGAAGACGGTCAGCTCGACGCCCAGGCAGTGCGGGGTGTCCACCAGCCCGGCGAGCAGGATCTCCAGCTCGGCGAAGGCGATCCCGCCCGCGTCCGGGGCGTCCACCGCCGGCATCACCGCCGGGTCGAGCACGTCCACGTCGACGTGCACCCAGTACCCGGCGCAGTCGGCCAGCTCCTCGTGCGCCCACTGGGCGGTGCGGGCCGCACCCTCGGCGCGCAGCGCCGGCACCGGCCGGGTGGTGATCCCGGCGGCCTGGAGGTCGAGGCGGTACTCGTCCTGCGCCCGGATGCCGAGCACCACCACGTCGATGTCCCGGAAGTACGGCCGGCGTCCCTCGATGGCCGCCAGGTCGGCCTGCCCGCGCCCGGTGACCAGGGCCAGGTCCTCCCCCGCCGCGGCACCGACGTAGGAGGCGTTGCCGGGGTGCCGGAAGTCGGAGTGGCCGTCGACGAAGACGAGCCCGATCCGGCCGCCGACCGCCTCGCCGAGCCGGTGCATGGCCAGCGCCGAGCCGAGCAGGATCGAGCAGTCCCCGCCGAGCACGAGCGGGAACTCCCCCCGGTCGATGATCGAGCCGATCCGGTCGGCCAGCGCGGCCGAGTACGCGGCGATCTCCGGGGCGTGGCAGACGCCGTCGCCGGGACGCCAGTCGCCCGGGTCGTACCGGGGCGGGGTGAGGCAGCCGGCGTCGCGGGCCCGCAGCCGGGCCAGCAGGCCCTGGTCGCGCAGCGCGCCGGGGGCTTTGCCGCAGCCGGGGACGGCGGTGGGGGTGGGCGGGCGCAGCCCGAGGTTGGACGGCGCGTCGAGGACGGCGATTCGGCGCATATGGGCTCCCGTCCTCGTGTGTCGGGCGGGCCGGCGAACGCCGGCCCGCGCTGGCGTACGGCGGAACTCAGAACAGGGCGCTGGCCAGGGCGCGGCGGGCGGAGGCGACGGCGGGGTCGTCCGGCCCGGCGACGGTGAACAGGCCGACCAGGTGTTGGCGGACCTTCTCCCGGTCTTCGCCGGCGCTGCGGCGGACCAGGGCGACCAGGCGCTGGTAGGCCTGCTCCGCCATGCCGCTGAGCACCTCGACGTCGGCGGCGAGGAGTTGGGCCTCGACGTCGTCGGGGTCGGCCTGGGCGGCGGCGAGCGCCGCGCCCGGGTCCGCCCCGGCGACCCGGCGGGCCAGCCCGACCTGGGCCAGGCCGGCCTCGGCCGCGGCGTCCGCCGGCGACTCGGCGAGGATCTTCCGGTACGCCTGCTCGGCGGCGTCCAGGTCGCCGCCCATCAGGGCGTCGTCGGCCTCGTCGAGGCGCGGGTCCTCCGGCTCGGCGACGGTGGCCCCGCCGGCCTTGAGCACCGCGCCGATCCACTGGCGCAGCTGGGCCTCGGGGACCACCCCGGAGAACGCGTCGACCGGCCGCCCGCCGACGACCGCGTAGACGGTGGGGATCCCCTGGACCTGGAACATCTGGGCGATTCGGGGATTGTCCTGGACGTCGACCCGGGCCAGCACCCACGCGCCGCCGCCCTCGACCGCCAGCCGCTCCAGCACCGGCGCGAACTGGTCGCTCTCCGGGTAACCGGCCGCGCCGAAGAAGACCACGACGGGCAGGTCCACGGAACGTTCGAGCACCTCGGACTGGAGGGTGGCCTCTGTCACGTCGATCACGGCGGCCCCGCCGCCGGTGGCGACGCCACCCGGCAGACCGGGGGGCGGTCCGGCCTGGGCCGGTGTGCTGGAACGGGTGGGGGCCGGTGCGGTGCCGCGCAGTGCGCTGAGGTCGACCGCGCCGCGGGTGAAGATCGACGAGGTGATCCGTGGGTCGCTCATGGTTACCTAGTCTCGCACGACCGCCGCCCAACTCCGATCAACCGCGACGGCGACAAATGTGACTCTCGCGGCTGGTCACCGGCCGTGTCGCCGCACCCCGTCGAGGGGTGCGGCGACACCCGGTCAGAAGCGTGCCGGTTCGCGGTAGACGCCCCATTCGGCGCGCAACGCGTCGCAGATCTCGCCGAGGGTGGCCTCGGCGCGGACGGCGTCGAGCATCGCCGGGATCATGTTCTCCCCGGTGCGGCTCACCTCGACCATCCGGGTCACCGCAGCGGAGACCGCCGCGTCGTCCCGGGCGGTCTTGCGCTCGGCCAGCATCCGGCGCTGCTCCACCTCGACCTCGTGCGAGATGCGCAGGATCTCCAGGTCCTTGGCGACCGTGCCGGTGTGGCAGTTGACCCCCACGATCCGCTTGTCGCCCTTCTCCAAAGCCTGCTGGTAGACGAAGGCCGACTCGGCGATGTGGCCGGTGAACCAGCCGTCCTCGATGCCACGCAGGATGCCGGAGGTCATCGGGCCGATCTGGTGCGGCCCCTCGCCGCCGAGCTGCCGGATCCGGGCGAAGATCTCCTCCGCCTCGGCCTCGATCCGGTCGGTGAGCTCCTCGACGTACCAGGAGCCGCCGAGCGGATCGGCCACGTTGGTCACCCCGATCTCCTCCATCAGCACCTGCTGGGTACGCAGGGCGATCTCGGCGGACTCGTCGGTCGGCAGGGCCAGGGTCTCGTCGAGGGCGTTGGTGTGCAGCGAGTTCGTCCCGCCGAGCACCGCGGCGAGCGCCTCCACGGCGGTGCGGACGACGTTGTTGACCGGCTGCTGGGCGGTCAGCGACACCCCGGCGGTCTGGGTGTGGAACCGCAGCCACAGCGCCTTCTCACTGGTCGCGCCGTACACGTCACGCAGCCAGCGGGCCCAGATCCGGCGGGCGGCGCGGAACTTGGCGATCTCCTCGAAGAAGTCGACGTGCGAGTCGAAGAAGAAGCTCAGCCCGGGGGCGAAGACGTTGACATCCAGCCCGCGCGACAGCCCCAGCTCGACGTAGCCGAACCCGTCGGCGAGGGTGTACGCCAACTCCTGCGCGGCGGTCGAGCCGGCCTCGCGGATGTGGTACCCGGAGACCGACAGCGGCTTGTACCGGGGGATCTCGCGGGCGCAGTACTCCATCAGGTCGCCGATCAGGCGCAGGTGCGGCTCCGGGTCGAACAGCCACTCCTTCTGCGCGATGTACTCCTTGAAGATGTCCGTCTGCAGCGTGCCGTCCAGTGCGGACAGGTCGGCGCCCTGCCGCTCGGCGGCCACCAGGTACATGCAGAACACCGGCACCGCCGGGCCCGAGATGGTCATCGACGTGGTGACCCCGGCCAGGTCGATGCCGTCGAAGAGCGTCTCCATGTCGGCGGCGGTGTCGATGGCCACCCCGCAGTGCCCGACCTCGCCGAGCGCCTGCGGGTCGTCGGAGTCGCGGCCCATCAGCGTCGGCATGTCGAACGCGACGGAGAGGCCGCCGCCGCCCGCGCCGAGGATCATCTTGTAGCGCTCGTTGGTCTGCCGGGCGTTGCCGAAGCCGGCGAACTGCCGGATCGTCCAGGTCCGCCCCCGGTAGCCGGTCGGGTACAACCCCCGGGTGTACGGGAACTCGCCCGGCCAGCCGATCCGCTCGAAGCCCGGGTACGTGACACCCTCCGGCGGGCCGTAGACCGGGTCGACGGTCATCCCGGAGAGCGTGGTGAAGTCGGCGTCCCGCTTGCGTGCGGCGTCGTAGCGGGCCTGCCAGCGTGCCCGTCCGGCAGCGATCTCGTCGGCGTCCATGCGCGGGGCTCCTCCTCGGGTCCTCGTCAGAAGACCGAGTGTAGAACCCGTGCCTGAACGATCGCTAAGGCAGTTCGTACCGGCGGGTAACCCGGCTCACGCCGGAGGGCCGACCGGCTCGCCCATGGCCACGTCGTCGACCCGGATGTTGATCTCGTCGACCCGCAGCCCGTACGCCTCGACGGCCTGGGTGACCGCCGCCCGCACCCCCTCGGTCACCTGCGGCACCGGCCGGCCGGCGTCGATCACGATCACCAGGTTGACCACCGCCGCGCCGTTCGTGACGTGCGCCGAGCAGCCGCGCCGGGCATCGCCCACCTGGTCCAGGCCGACCTTGTCGAGCACCGCGTTGAAGAACCGGGCCACGTCGCCGCCCAGCTCCGACACCCCGGGAACCGACCGCGCGGCGGCCACGGCGATCTTCTCCACCACCTCGTCGGAGACCTGGGTGGTGCCGCCCGCCACCGCGTCCGGCGTCACCGACAGCTCCTGCGTCGCCTCGTCGCCCATGCTCTCCCCCAGTACGCTCGCACCGCCCCACGGTGCCGTGGAGCGGTGCGAGCGTACTAGTTCGTGGGGGTCCGCAGTGGACGCCTCAGGAGCGGAGCTGGGCCAGTAGTTCGTCGGCCGCGGCGTACGGGTCGAGGGACCCCTCGGCGACCTTCGCGGCGAGCGTCGACAGCTCCGTACCGTCGCGCAGCGAGCCGATCCGGGCGCGCAGCACGCCCAGCGCGATCGCCTCGATCTCGGCGGCGGCCCGCGTCTCCCGGCGGCGGCGCAGCTCGTCGTGCTTGTCCAGCCAGTCGCGGTGCTTGTCGATCGCGGCGGCGATGTCGTCGATCCCCTCGCCGCGCGAGGCGATCGACCGGACCACCTGCGGCCGCCACTCGCCGGGCCCCCGCTCGCCCAGGGCGATCATGCCCTGGATGTCGCGGACGGTGGCGTCGACCCCGTCCCGGTCGGCCTTGTTGACCACGAAGACGTCGGCGATCTCCAGGATGCCGGCCTTGACCGCCTGGATGGCGTCGCCCATGCCGGGGGCGAGCAGCACCAGTGTCGTGTCGGCCAGCGAGGCGACCTCCACCTCGGCCTGCCCGACGCCGACGGTCTCCACCAGCACCACGTCGCAGCCGGCGCCCTCCAGCACCCGGACCGCCTGCGGGGTGGCCGCCGACAGCCCACCGAGGTGACCCCGGCTGGACATCGACCGGATGTAGACGCCCGGGTCGGTGGCGTGGTCCTGCATCCGCACCCGGTCGCCGAGGATCGCCCCGCCGGTGAACGGGCTGGACGGATCGATGGCCAGCACCCCGACCCGGTGCCCGCGCGCCCGCAGCGCGCGGACCAGCTCGTTGGTGGTGGTCGACTTGCCCACCCCGGGGGACCCCGTCAGCCCGACCACCTGGGCCTGACCGGCGTACGGGGCGAGAGCCGCCGCCACCTGGGGCAGCGCCTCGTCGCCGGACTCGACCAGGGTGATCAGCCGGGCCACCGCCCGGGGGTCACCGGCGCGGGCCCGTTCCACCAGCATCGGCACGTCCCGGCTGCGGCGCACCGACGGCACACCGGCGGCCGGGGCCTGCCCGACCGCTCCGCTCACCGTGCCGCCTTCGTTCGCGACTGCGGGGCTCGCACACCCCGCTCACTCCTCACGCTCACCGTGCCGCCTTCGTTCGCGACTGCGGGGCTCGCACACCCCGCTCACTCCTCACGCTCACCGTGCCGCCTTCGTTCGCGACTGCGGGGCTCG
>NZ_JBEOWQ010000011.1:0-86561 GCF_040296145.1 Micromonospora sp. NPDC002296 | reverse complement strand
CTCGCACACCCCGCTCACTCCTCACGCTCACCGTGCCTCGCTGGGGCTGGGGACGTGGACGATCAGCGCGTCGCCCTGGCCGCCGCCGCCGCACAGCGCCGCCGCGCCGGTGCCACCGCCACGCCGCTTCAGTTCCAGCACGAGGGTGAGCACCAGCCGGGCGCCGGACATGCCGATCGGGTGGCCGAGCGCGATGGCGCCGCCGTTGACGTTCACCTTGTCCGGGCTGATCCCCAGGTCACGGGCGGACTGGACGCCGACGGCGGCGAACGCCTCGTTGATCTCGATGAGGTCGAGGTCCTCGATGCCCAGGCCGCCCTTCTTGAGGGCATGGCTGATCGCGTTGGACGGCTGCGAGTGCAGCGAGTTGTCCGGGCCGGCGACGTTGCCGTGCGCGCCGATCTCGGCCAGCCAGGTCAGCCCGAGCTCCTTGGCCTTGGCCTTGCTCATCACCACCACGGCTGCGGCCCCGTCGGAGATCGGCGAGGAGCTGCCGGCGGTGATCGTGCCGTCCTTGGCGAACGCGGGACGCAGCTTGGCCAGCGACTCGACGGTGGTGTCCGGCCGGATGCCCTCGTCCTCGCCGATCACCAGCGGGTCGCCCTTGCGCTGCGGGATGATCACCGGGGTGATCTCCTCGGCGAAGTGGCCGTTCTTCTGCGCGGCGGCGGCCCGCTGGTGGCTGGCCGCGGCGAACGCGTCCTGCTCCTCGCGGGTGATGCCGTGCCTCGCGCCGTGCCGCTCGGTGGACTCGCCCATCGAGCAGCAGTCCCAGGCGTCGGTGAGCCCGTCGAGCGCCATGTGGTCCTTGATCGTCACGTCGCCGTACTTGTAGCCGGCGCGCTGGCCGAGCATCAGGTGCGGGGCGTTGGTCATCGATTCCATGCCGCCGGCCACCACGATGTCGAACTCGCCGGCCCGGATGAGCTGGTCGGCCAGGGCGATCGCGTCCAGGCCGGAGAGGCAGACCTTGTTGATGTTCAGCGCCGGCACCGACATCGGGATGCCCGCCTCGACGGCGGCCTGCCGGGCCGGGATCTGACCCGCCCCGGCCTGGAGCACCTGACCCATGATCACGTACTGCACCTGCTCGGGGGCGACCCCGGCGCGCTCCAGCGCGGCCTTGATCGCGACACCGCCGAGCTTCGTCGCCGGAAGGTCCTTGAGGTTGCCGAGCAGGCGACCCATCGGGGTCCGCGCGCCGCTGACGATCACCGAAGCCATTGCCTGCCTCCGAGGGGGATGCCGAGCCATACACCTTAACGATTGTTTGGTTACCCGGGTGTTCGGTCAGACTAGCGCCATGGCTGAGAACTCCCCCGCCGAGCCCACTGCCGACTTTGTCACAGACATCGGCCTGCGCCGCATCGACCACGTCGGGATCGCCGTCGCCGACCTGGACGCCGCGATCGACTTCTACCAGCGGACCTTCGGGATGCGCTGCGTACACACCGAGACCAACACCGAGCAGGGCGTCCGCGAGGCGATGCTGGCCGTCGGCCCGAGCGCCGAGGGCGGCTGCGTGCAGCTGCTCGCCCCGCTGAGCCCGGAGTCGACCATCGCGAAGTTCCTCGACCGCAACGGCCCGGGGGTGCAGCAGGTGGCGTACACCGTGGTCGACATCGACGCGGCCTGCGCGGCGCTGCGGGAACGCGGGATGCGACTGCTCTTCGAGACCCCCCGCCGGGGCACCGCCGACTCCCGGATCAACTTCGTGCACCCCAAGGACGCCGGGGGCGTCCTCGTCGAGCTGGTCGAGCCCGCCGAGCACTGATCCGATCGCCGGCCGGGGGCGCGGCAGGGGGCCTGCCCACTCCCCGCCGACCCTCCGACACCGGGCCCGTCCTCGCTCGGCGAGCGTGACGATGCGCGGTTGAGCAGCCGTACGGACAGCTCCACACATCGGCCGATGCAGTTTTTCACAGACCCTTCCCGCCCTAACTACCGTTCAGTAACGTCCTGCTCCGACAGGGGCGGCCGTTGCCGGAGTCGGATGCCGACATCGCGGTCGGTACGCACCGGTGCCGATGGCAGCACCCGGGCCGAAGCGACGGCCACCAGGCGGATCCGCCGGGCCCCGGCGGGTGCGGACGAACGGGAGGTCACCGTGCAGGACATCCTCGAAGCGATCATGGCGGTGGAGGGCTCCGACGAATCCGGGCGGCAGCTCGCCGGCCTCGCCGGCCTTCCCGTGCCGAAGAGCTACCGGGGCGTGGTGGTGCGCGCCGACGAGGCCCGGATGTTCGAGGGGCTGGCCACCCGGGACAAGGACCCGCGCAAGTCCCTGCACGTCCAGGAGGTGCCGACCCCCGAGCTGGCGCCCGGCGAGGCGCTGATCGCGGTGATGGCCAGCGCGATCAACTACAACACCGTCTGGACCAGCATCTTCGAGCCGCTGCCCACCTTCAAGTTCCTCGAACGGTACGGCCGGGTCTCCGCGCTGACCGCCCGGCACGACCTGCCGTACCACGTGGTGGGGTCGGACGCGGCGGGCGTGGTGCTGCGCACCGGGCCCGGGGTGACGAAGTGGTCCGCCGGCGACGAGGTGGTGGCGCACTGCCTGTCGGTGGAGCTGGAGGACGCCGCCGGGCACGACGACACCATGCTCGACCCGCAGCAGCGGATCTGGGGCTTCGAGACCAACTTCGGCGGCCTGGCCGAGCTGGCCGTGGTCAAGGCCAACCAGCTCATGCCCAAGCCCCGCCACCTGACCTGGGAGGAGGCGGCCAGCCCGGGACTGGTCAACTCCACCGCGTACCGGCAGCTCGTCTCGCACCACGGGGCGAACATGAAACAGGGCGACGTCGTGCTGATCTGGGGCGCCTCCGGCGGCCTCGGCGGGTACGCCACCCAGATGGCGCTCAACGGCGGCGCGATCCCGATCTGCGTGGTGTCCTCTCCGGACAAGGCCGAGCTGTGCCGGCGGATGGGTGCCGAGTTGGTGATCGACCGGGCCGCGGAGGGGTTTCGGTTCTGGTCCGACGAGCACACCCAGGACCCGGACGAGTGGCGGCGCCTCGGCGAACGGATCCGGGGGCTGACCGGCGGCGAGGACCCGGACATCGTCTTCGAGCACCCGGGCCGGGAGACCTTCGGCGCGAGCGTCTACGTCGCCAAGCGCGGCGGCACCGTCGTCACCTGCGCCTCGACCAGCGGCTACCAGCACCAGTTCGACAACCGCTACCTCTGGATGCACCTGAAGCGGATCGTCGGCAGCCACTTCGCCAACTACCACGAGGCCTGGCAGGCCAACCGGCTCGTGGCGCTCGGCCAGATCCATCCGACGGTGTCGAGGACGTACCCGCTGGAGCAGGCCGGCCGGGCCGCGTACGAGGTGCACCGCAACCAGCACCAGGGCAAGGTGGGGGTGCGCTGCCTCGCCCCGACCGACGGCCTCGGCGTGCGGGACCCGGAGCTGCGCTCCCGGCACGAGGACGCGATCAACCGGTTCCGCGGTCGCTGAGCCGTCCGGACGCGGCACGGCCCCCGGGCCGTCCGGGGGATGCCCGGCCGGCCATTGCGGTGGCCGCGCATTGCCTTTCGACAGGGGTCATCGGCCCTCCTTTCGCGCGATAACGCCACGAGTCGACAAAGGGTCGCGCCGCGTTCGCGCGGCCCTTTGCCCACCCGGCCGGCCGGTCGCCCGAAGGGCCGCCCGACCCGGCCGGGAGCTGCCAAGATCGCCGTCGACACGGGCCGGGTGACAGCGGCCAGTTGACCATGTAAAGAGGACACGAAAGCCGCGCACCGCTCTTGCGAAACACCCCGGGGCGTCTGCGAGTATGTCCCAATGCCCCAGCAGCAGTCCTCCCCTCTTGCGTTCTTCGATAACGCGAACTCGCAGCCAGATTTCACCGTTGGCCTGCGCGGATACAACGTTGGGCAGGTCGATGACTTCATCGGTCGACTCACCGCCGCGCTGACCCAGTCCGAGCAGGCCCGCGCCGAGGCCGAGCAGCGGATGAACGACGCCCAGCGTCGGCTCCGCCAGGCAGAGCAGCGTCAGAGCGCGCTGGAGCAGAAGCTCACCGAGACCAACAAGCAGCTCGAGGAGAACAGCCGGCCGACCCTCTCCGGCCTGGGCACCCGCGTCGAGCAGATCCTGCGGCTGGCCGAGGAGCAGGCCAACGACCACCGCAACGAGGCCAAGCGCGAGTCCGAGGGGATCCTCTCCGCGGCCCGCCTGGAGGCCCGCGAGATCACCGACAAGGCTCGCGCCGAGGCTGCCGCGATGAAGGCCACCGCCGAGCGCGAGGCCGGCAGCGCCCGCACCGCCGCCGAGCGGGAGGCCGCCGAGGTCCGCGTGCAGGCCCGCCGGGAGGCGGACACCCTGCGCGCCGACGCCGAGCGGGAGACCAAGCAGCTGCGCACCGTCACCGCGCACGAGGTCGCCGAGCTGAAGTCGACCGTCGAGCGGGAGGTCGCCACCCTGCGCGCCACCGCCGAGCGGGAGATCACCCAGCAGCGGGCGAAGGCGGCACGGGAGGCCGAGGAGAAGCGCGCCGAGGCGACCAAGCTGCTCACCGACGCCCGCGACAAGCGCGACAAGGACCTGCAGGCCCTGGAGCTCCAGCTCGCCGAGCGGCGCGAGAAGTCCGAGCGCGAGGAGTCCGAGCGGCACGCCGCCCAGGTCGCGCAGACCCAGAAGCTGGTCGGCGAGGCCGAGCAGCGGGCCCGGGCAGCCCAGGAGCGGGCCAAGGAGATCGAGCAGCGCGCCGAGGCCCGCCGGGTCGAGTCCGAGCGCACCGCCAACGAGACGGTCGAGAAGGCCAAGTCGCTCTCGGAGAAGACCCTCAACGAGGCGAAGTCCGAGGCGAAGCGCCTGCTCACCGAGGCCCGCACCGAGGCCGACCTGACCACCCAGGCCGCCCGCCGCGAGGTCGATGACCTCACCCGCCAGAAGGACGCCGTCACCTCGCAGCTCGGCCAGATGCTCTCCGGCCTCGCCGGCATCGTGCCGGGCATTCCGTCGGCGCCGGCGCAGGCCAAGCCGGAGGCCGCCAAGGCGGACACCAAGGACGAGCGGGTGGCTGCGGAGCCCGCCGGCTGACCCACCGTACGGCCGGGGCATGACACGGCGCGGGGTGACACCGGGTGACCGGTTCAACCCCGCGCCGTATGCGTTTCCCAACCCTTGGCACCGCTGTCGGTGGCGTTAGTGAAGTACCTCCCATCCGGGCCGCCCGTATCGCCCCAGCCGAGCCTGATGCGTGTGAGGATGGGGGCATGTCGCACGGCGAGGAACTGTTCGCCCTAGGCGGGGATGTGACCACGGAGCCCAGCTTCGAGTCCGCCCTGCGGGGGTACGAAAAACGACAGGTGGACCGGTACGTCGCTCGTGCGGAGCACGAGATCGCGACCCTGGCGGCCGAGCGGGAACAGGCGTACACACAGATCCACAAGCTGGCCGGGCAGGTCGAGGTGCTGCAGCGCGACCTCGCCCAGGTGCGCAAGCAGGTGGGGGTGGTGGACCGGGCCTCGTTCCGGCACCTCGGCCCCCGGGTCGAACAGATCCTCGGCCTCGCCGAGGAGCAGGCCGACGACATCCTGGCCGCCGCGAACGAGGAGATCGAGGCCCGGCGGGCCGCCGCCGAGCACATCGTCTCCGAGGCCAAGGAGCAGGCCGGCCAGGCGCTCAAGGACTTCGAGATCGCCCTCGCCGCCCGGCGGGCCGAGGAGGAGCGGCACAGCGCCGGACGCCGCGCCGAGGCGGACGCCACGCTCAGGGCCGCCAAGGAGGAGTCCACCCGGCTCGGCAGGGTTGCCCAGGAGGCCCTCGCGAAGGCCCAGCAGGAGGCCACCCAGCTCCGGGACGCCGCCAAGGAGATCCACACCCGGGCCCAGCAGGAGGCGACCAAGCTCCGCGAGGCGGCCAAGGAGGCCCTGGCCAAGGCCCAGCAGGAGGCCACCCAGCTCCGCGAGGCGGCCAAGGAGGTGCACGCCAAGGCCCAGCAGGAGGCCAGGCGGCTCACCGATTCCGCCACCGAGGCCGGCCGGGCCACCCACGCGAAGGCGTTGCAGGAGGCCAAGCGGATCACCGACGACGCCGAGGCGGCGGCGAAGGGCAACCGCGACCGGGCCCGGCAGGAGGCCGAGCGGCTCACCGCCCAGGCCGCCGAGGCCACCCGGCACCAGCGCGCGGAGACCGAGGCGTACGTGCAGCGGATGCGCACCGAGACCGAGGCCTACGTGCAGCAGTCGCGCGCCCAGACCCAGCAGGAGCTGGGCGCCTGGCGGGCCGGGGTGGAGAAGGAGGTCAACGACCGGCGGGAGGTGGCCGACCGCGAGCTGGCCGGGCGCAAGGCGAGCGTCGAACAGGAGTACGCCAAGCGCCGGGACGAGCTCGACAAGCAGCACGCCACCCGGCAGGGCGAGCTCGACGAGCAGCACGCCACCCGGCAGACCGAGCTGGAGCAGCAGTACACCGCCCGGCGCGCGGAGATCGAGGGCGGCGCCGCCGAGATCCGGCGCGCCGCCGAGCAGGACGCCCTGACGATGCGCCAGCAGGCCGAGGAGGAGGCCGCCACCCTGCTGAGCCGGGCGGAGGCCGACTCGACCGACAAGCGCCGCAAGGCCGACGAGCACGTGGCCGCCTCCCGCCGCCAGTTCGAGGAGTACGCGGCCACCACCCAGCAGCACCTGGCCACCACCCAGCAGCACCTCGCGGCCACCCAGCAGGAGGTGGCCTCGGGTCGCCAGCAGCTGGCCCAGGTGATGCTCGAGATCGCCCAGGCCCAGCAGCAACTCGCCGACCTGCGGCAGGAGACCTGGCAGTCCCGGCAGGAGTCCGACGAGCTCCAGCAGCAGATGCTCGACCTGCGTCACCAGTTGGCCGGCGCGCGGCTGTCGGGCGACGACACCGGCCCGGCCCTGGTCACGCCGAGCCTGGACGGCTCGGGCCCGGTCAGGACCGGCGACGGCAAGGTGCCGGCGGCGGCCCCCAACGGCACCGCCCCGGCGATGGCTGCCGGCGGCCCCGCTCCGGCCGCCAAGGCCACGCCCGGCCCGGTCCCCGCCGGCGGTGGGGCCGTCAAGGCGACCGCCGACGCGGGGGCGGCGAAGGCCACGCCGGCCGACGACGCCGGGCCGGTCAGGGCCCGGCCGGTGGCCGAGCCGGTCACCACCGTGGACGGCGGGGCAGCCAGCGCAGGGGTCGACGGCGAGCCGACGGTGGCCGCGGTGCCCGGCGAGGGGGGCCGGAAGCCCACCCCCACGAAGATCACCAGCACCGGCGAGAACGGCAAGCGGCCGACCAAGCCGACCACCGACGAACGCAGCGCCAAGCCGAGCAAGGTGACCGTCGAGGCCGAGTGAACGGCCGGCCGGGCCGGGTGAGCGGCCCCACCGGTCACTCCGGACCGGCGGGGCGGGGTGGCCGGGGTGGCCGGGGTGGCCGCAGGAATCATCGGGCACTACCCTCCCGGGCAGGAGCCCGCGTGCCCGGGAGAGGGTCTCCGGTCGGGGCACCGGAGCGCGCGGAGGAGGCCCGGTGACCCAGGACGCGCCGGCAGGCGGTAACCCACCGGACGACGAGACGACCGCAACGGCGGCCCCGGCCGACGACCGCCCGTCACGCAACGCCCCGGCCACCGTAGGACCCGGCCGGGAGCCGGCGGGCGCCGCCCCGGCCGACGACGTCGACGCCACTGACGTCGACGCCGGCGACTTCGAGGTGTCCGGCGGGGTCGCCACCGGCTCCGGCCGGTTCGGGCAGCCGGGGCGCCCGTTGCGTCGCAACAGCTTCCTGGTCGGCTTCACCGGTGCGCTCGGCGTGCTGCTGGCGTACGCCGTCTTCCTCGGCGTGCGCAACGCGGCCGGCATCCTCGTGCTGGTGGTCATCGCGCTGTTCCTGGCCGTGGGGCTCAACCCGGCGGTGGTCCGGCTGCGCTCGTGGGGGCTGCCGAACGGCCTGGCGGTGGCGACGGTGGCGCTGACCGTGCTGCTGCTGATCGTCGGCGGCCTGGTGGCGCTGGTGCCGCCCGTGGTCACCCAGTCCGGTCAGTTCGTCGAGCAGCTCCCCAGCTACGTGGAGGAGCTGCGCCGCAACGAGGCCGTGAACGACTTCGTCGTGCGGTTCGACGTGATGGAGAAGGTTCAGGCGGCGGCGAACGCCAACACCATCGGCCGCGCGCTGGGCGGGGTGCTCGGCGGCGCGCAGCTGATCGCCGGCACCCTGTTCCGGGCGCTCACCGTGCTGGTGCTGACGATCTACTTCCTCGCCTGGTTCGACCGGTTGCGCCGCGTCGGGTACTCGCTGGTGCCCCGCTCGCGTCGCCGTCGGGTACAGCTGATCGGCGACGAGATCCTCGCCAAGGTGGGTGCGTACATGGTCGGCGCGCTGAGCATCGCCGTGCTGGCCGGCGTGACCACCTTCGTGTTCGCGCTGATCGTCGGGCTGCCGTACCCGTTCGCGCTGGCGGTGGTGATCGCGGTGACCGACCTGATCCCGCAGATCGGCGCGACGCTGGGTGCTGTGGTGGTGAGCCTGGTCGGCTTCGCCACCGGCCTGCCGGTCGGGATCGCCTGCGTCGTGTTCTTCGTCCTGTACCAGCAGGTGGAGAACTACCTGATCTACCCGAAGATCATGCGCCGTTCCGTGGAGGTCAACGAGGTCGCCGCCCTGCTCGGGGCGCTGCTCGGGGTGTCCCTGCTGGGCGTGGTCGGCGCGCTGGTCGCGATCCCGCTGGTGGCCGCCCTCCAGTTGATCCTGCGCGAGGTGGTCCTCCCCCGCCAGGACGCCCGCTGACGGACACCCCGAACACCGGGCGTCCCGGGGCGCCGGCAGGTCGCCCGGCTCCGGCGCGGGCGGGTCAGTCCGCGCGCGGGCCGGGGACCGGGGTGTCGGCGAAGGACGCGACCGTCCGGTCGGCGTACGCGCTGACGTCACCGGTCTGGATCGGGCCGTCCCAGGTGCGCGGCAGGGGCAGCGGGGCGGCCGGGTTGACCCGGCGGACGATCTCGTCGAGCACGGTCTCGGCGTCGCCGACCCACAGGTGCTTCGCGCCGGGCACCCCGACGAGCTCGGCCTGCGGCACCGCCGCGAAGCGCTCGCGGGCCTCGTCGGGGCGCAGGTAGTCGTCGAACTCGGGCACCAGGGCGGTCAGCGGCTTGCCGCTCTCGGCCCAGTGCGCGAGGTCGCCGGGGGCGGAGAAGCGCAGCGGCGGGGAGAGCAGGATCGCCCCGGCCACCGCCGGGTCGCAGCCGTACTTCAGCGCCAGGTCGGTGCCGAACGACCAGCCGACCAGCCAGATGTTGGGCAGCTCGGCGAACTCGGCGTACTCGATGGCGGCGGCCACGTCGAAGCGCTCGCCGGCCGCGTTGTCGAACGCGCCCTCGCTGGTGCCGCGCAGGCTGCTGGTGCCCCGGGTGTTGAACCGGAGCACGGCCAGGTCGGCCAGCGCCGGCAGCCGCCAGGCCGCCTTGCGGAACACGTGGCTGTCCATCATCCCGCCGTGGGTGGGCAGCGGGTGCAGGCAGACCAGCGTGCCGACCGGCGCCCGGTCCGCCGGCCGGGCCAGTTCGCCGACGAGCCGCAGACCGTCCGCGGTGTGCAGCTCGATGTCCTCACGGTGCCCGGGCAGGATCGACGACGCGCGGATCGGTGTGCTCACCGCACCAGTCTCCCGCGCCGCCGCCGTCTGCGCCCGGCGGGGCGGAAACGGGGTGATCCAGATCGCTCAGCCGTACCGGGGGGCGCCCCGGCCGCGCTGGACCCCCGGGCCGCGCCGGTCCCGCGCCCGCCAGCAGCCGCTGTGCCAGTGCCTGCGGTCGGTCAGGTCGCCCCGGTCGTCCGCCGGCCAGGCCACCAGGTGCGCCACCCCCGGGCGGATCTCCTGGTCGCAACCCGGGCAGCGGTACGTCTTGGCCGACGCCCCGCCGCTGATTCCGCGCACCTGCCAGTCGCCGTCGCGCCACTGCTGCACGGTGGGCACGCCGTGTCGGGCCTGGTCGGCGTTCAGGTGGACGTGCTCGTCCCGGCGGGGGCGGTTACGACGGGGGCTCACAGTCACCAAGCGTACGGTCAGTTCCAGGCCCCGGGCCCGGTGAGGTCGTCGGCGAGCGGGGCCCCGGCCAGGCCCCTCGGCGCACTCCGGGGCGACGTCCGCCCGGCGTTCACCCGCTCAGCGGCGGGTGTGGTCGCGGAACCCGCGCCCGGTCTTGCGACCCAGGTAGCCGGCGGTGACCAGGTGCTCCAACAGCGGGGCCGGGGCGAAGCCGGGCTCGCGCAGTTCCAGGTACAGCTCGCGCTGGATGGCCAGCGAGACGTCGAGGCCGACCACGTCGAGCAGCTCGAACGGGCCCATCGGGTAGCCGCAGCCGAGCTTCATCGCGTGGTCGATGTCGTCGGCGGTGGAGTAGCTGGCCTCCAGCATCTTCACCGCGTCGTTCAGGTACGGGAAGAGCAGCGCGTTGACGACGAAGCCGGACCGGTCGGCGCAGACCACGCCGGTCTTGCCCAGCGCCGCGCAGACCGCGCGGGCCGTGGCGGTGGTCTCCTCGGAGGTGCGGATGGTCCGCACGATCTCCACCAGGGGCATCACCGGCGCCGGGTTGAAGAAGTGCAGCCCCACCACGTCGGCCGGCCGGTGGGTGGCCATCGCGACGTCGATCACCGGCAGCGAGGAGGTGGTCGTGGCGAGCACGACGCCCGGCTTGCAGATCTCGTCGAGGCTGGCGAACAGGGCCTTCTTGACGCTGAGCTCCTCGATCACGGCCTCGACGACGAGGTCGACGTCGGCGAGGTGGTCCAGGGTCGCCGACCAGGTGACCCGGCCGAGGGCGGCGTCCCGGTCGTGCTCGCTGAGCTTGCCCCGCACCACGCCCTTGTTCAGCGAGGTCTTGACCGCCTCGCAGACCTTCGCGGACTTCTCCGCGCCCCGGGTCACCGAGACGACCTCGTAGCCGGCCTTCGCGAAGACCTCGATGATCCCGGTGGCCATCGTCCCGGAACCGACCACCCCGACCTTCGCGATGGCCGGCGCGCCGTCGGCCGGTGCCGGCCCCGCCGGCGTCCGCTCGTCCGGTACGACCTTCGGCGAGCCCGGCCGCTCGTACGTGTAGAAGCCCCGGCCGGACTTCCGGCCGAGCAGTCCCGCGGTGACCATCTGCTTGAGCAGCGGCACCGGCGCGTGCCGGCGGTCCCGCCCGCCCCGCCGGTACATGGTGTCCAGGATCTCGTACGCCGTGTCGAGGCCGATCAGGTCCATCAGCGCGAGCGGGCCCATCGGCAGGCCGCAGCCGAGCTTCATGGCGGCGTCGATGTCCTCGCGGGTGGCGTAGTGCGCCTCGTGCATCGCCACGGCGTGGTTGAGGTACCCGAACAGCAGCGCGTTGGCGATGAAGCCGGCCCGGTCGTTGATGGTGACGTCGACCTTGCCGAGCCGGGCGCAGAGCGCCTCCACGTCGGCGACCACCTCGGCGGAGGTGACCACCGTGCGGACCACCTCGACCAGCTTCATGACCGGGGCGGGGTTGAAGAAGTGGATGCCGATGACCTGGTTCGGCCGCCCGGTGGCGACCGATATCTCGGTGACCGACAGCGAGGAGGTGTTGGTCGCCAGGATC
This sequence comes from Micromonospora sp. NPDC002296, assembly GCF_040296145.1. Classification (NCBI taxonomy): domain Bacteria; kingdom Bacillati; phylum Actinomycetota; class Actinomycetes; order Micromonosporales; family Micromonosporaceae; genus Micromonospora; species Micromonospora sp. NPDC002296. The sequence continues at coordinate 74,996 of NZ_JBEOWQ010000011.1, read as the reverse complement.
GCCTCGGGCCGGCAGATCCGGTCCAGCTCCGCGAAGAGCCGCTGCTTCAGGTCGAGGTGCTCGGGGACGGCCTCGATCACCAGGTCCACCGAGTGCAGCGCGTCCAGGCCCACCTGGAAGTCCACCCGGGAGAGCAGGGCGTCCCGGTCGGCCTCGGCGAGCTTGCCCCGGGCGACCGCCCGGTCGGTCGATCCGGTGAGGTTGGCCCGGCCGCGCTCCAGGGCCCCGTCGGAGATCTCGACCGCGACCACGTCGATGCCGTTGCGCGCGAAGACCTCGACGATCCCCGCGCCCATGGTGCCCAGCCCCACGACACCCACGCTGGTGAACTCGCGCGCCACGACCGGCCTCCCAGTGCTCCACGAGACCGCTGAACGGTCGCTAAGGGTTATGCGCGCGAGTCTGCCACGTGACGTTCGGTTGTCGAGTCACGGTGGGGTATTTCACGAGGTGGGTGCGGCCGGGCGCCGTCGAGGTCGGCTGCCTCAGGTGCGGGCGGCGGGCGGGGCGGCCAGCGGCAGCGGGAGGGTGGGGCGGCGGTCACGGCTCCGCAGAGCAGGGCCCAGCCGCAGCCCGACCGGGTCGGTCCGGGCCAGGCCCGGGTCGAAGAAGCGCAGCTCGGTGCGGCCCAGCCGGATCACGTCCCCGTCGGAGAGCTGCTCCGGCCCGTCGATCCGCCGGTCGTTGAGCCAGGTGCCGTTGGTGGATTCCAGGTCCACCAGCGTCACCCCGCCGACGGTCAACCGCACACTGGCGTGCCGACGGCTCAGGTGCGGATCGTCGACGGCGATGTCCACCGTAGACGCGCGGCCGATCACCTGCGGCTCCGTGCGGAGCCGGAAGCTCGCCCCACGCATCGGTCCGCCCGCCACGGTCAGCAGCGGCATCAGTTCCGGAAGATCCCTCATGGACGGTCAGCCTCCTGCCCCCGGTGTCCCGGCGTCAGCGTGCCATCACGTGGTAGCCGTCCCCACCACCGGCCGGTCACCTCCGCGACCCCGCCCGGTCATCTCCGGTTAGCCGGTTCGGCTCCCACCAGAGCCATCCGGCCTGTCCCGCCAGTCGGGTTTCGGCGCTGCCGACGCCACCGGCCCTCGGGGCCGTCCGGGGGGTGGCTTCCGGGCGGCGCGACGTCGGCCTCCCGGCCACCGGAGACCTACCAGCGGGTAGCTTCCGGGTCTAGACTTCCGCCATGACGGCTGTGCGTGTCCCGGGTGCCCCGATCATCGAGGACGGTCGGCTGGTGTCGACCAGCCCCGCCACCGGCGCGGAGGTGGGACGGCTGCCGGCCGCGGCAGCGGCCGACGTCGCGGCGGCGGTGGACCGCGCCCGGGAGGCGGCTGCCTGGTGGGCCGGGCTCGGCTTCACCGGCCGCCGGGAGCGGCTGCTGCGCTGGCGCGGCGTGCTGGCCCGGCGGATCGAGGAGCTGGCTGAACTGGTGCACGCCGAGGGCGGAAAGCCCGTCCCCGACGCCATCGTCGAGGTACTCACCGCGATCGAGCACATCGACTGGGCCGCCCGCAACGCCGGCCGGGTGCTCGGGCCGCGCCGGAAGCGCTCCCGGCTCATCCTCGCCGAGTTCTCCGCCCACCTGGAATACGTGCCGTACGGGGTGGTCGGGGTGATCGGCCCGTGGAACTACCCGGTCTTCACGCCGATCGGCTCCACGGCGTACGCGCTCGCCGCCGGCAACGCCGTCGTCCTCAAGCCCAGCGAGTACACCCCGGCCGTCGGCCAGTGGCTGGCCGACGTTTTCGCCGAGGTGGTGCCGGAGCATCCGGTGTTCACCGTGGTGCACGGCCTCGGCGACATCGGGGCCGCGCTGTGCCGTTCCGGGGTCGACAAGCTGGCCTTCACCGGCTCGACGGCCACCGCCAAAAAGGTGATGGCGGCCTGCGCCGAGTCGCTGACCCCGGTGCTGCTGGAGGCCGGCGGCAAGGACGCCATGATCGTCGACAGCGACGCCGACCTGGACGCCGCAGCCGAGGCGTGCGTCTGGGGCGCGCTCACCAATGCCGGCCAGACCTGCATCGGCATCGAGCGGGTGTACGCGGTGGAGCCCGTCTTCGACGCCTTCGTCGGCAAGGTGGTGGAGAGGGCCGGCCGGCTGACCGTCGGCGCCGAGGGGGCCGACATCGGCCCGATCACCATGCCCGCCCAGCTCGACGTGATCCGCCGGCACATCGACGACGCGCTGGCCCGGGGCGGTCAGGCCGTGCTCGGCGGCGCGGACGCGGTACGGCCACCGTACGTGCACCCGACCGTGCTGGTGCAGGTGCCGGAGGACTCCGCCGCCGTCCGCGAGGAGACCTTCGGCCCGACGCTGACCATCAACCGGGTCCGCGACGCCGAAGAGGCGATCACCCGCGCCAACGCCCTCCCGTACGGCCTGGGTGGTTCGGTCTTCGGCCGGCGGCGGGCGGTGGCCATCGCCCGGCGGCTGCGCTCCGGGATGGCCGCGGTGAACTCCACCCTGACCTTCGCCGGGATGTCCACCCTGCCGTTCGGCGGGGTCGGCGACTCCGGCTTCGGCCGGATCCACGGCGAGGACGGGCTGCGCGAGTTCGGCCGGGCCAAGGCGGTCACCCGCCGCCGGGCCCGGTCGCTGCTGCCGGCGATGACCTTCGAGCGCACCCCGGCCGACGTCGCCCGCCTGATCAAGGTCACCAAGCTGATGTACGGCCGCCGCCGCTGACCGGGGTGGGCCGGCGGCCGGTCAGAACAGGGTCAGCTCGTCGCGCTCGATACCGCGCAGCTTGTCGTAGTTGACCACCACGCAGCGGATGCCCCGGTCCGTCGCCAGCACCCGGGCCTGCGGCTTGATCTCCTGGGCGACGAAGACGCCGCTGACCGGGGCGAGCAGCGGATCGCGGTTCATCAGTTCGAGATAGCGGGTGAGCTGCTCCACCCCGTCGATCTCGCCGCGCCGCTTCACCTCGACGGCGACCGCGCCCTGCGCCGCGTCCCGGCAGAGCAGGTCCACCGGTCCGATCGCCGTCATGTACTCCCGGCGGACCAGGGTGAACCCCTCGCCCAGGGCGGTCGGGTTGGCCGCCAGCAGTTCCTGCAGGTGCGCCTCGACGCCGTCCTTGCGCAGGCCCGGGTCGACGCCCAGCTCGTACGAGGTGTCCTGGAAGATCTCCTCCAGGGTGATCCGCAGCTCCTCGCCGGCCTTGTTCACCACCCGCCAGACGCCGGGGGCCTCCTCCAGCCGACAGGGCGGGCTCATCCAGTTCAACGGCTTGTACGCACGGTCATCGGCGTGGATCGACACCGACCCGTCCGCCTTGACCATCAACAAGCGAGTGGCCAGCGGCAGGTGAGCCGAGAGCCGTCCGACGTAGTCCACCGAGCACTTCGCAATCACCAACCGCACCCGACGAGGGTAGCGGAGACCCCGACCTCCGCCGTCGAGCGGCACTGGCGTGGCGGTGCCATGCTGAGACGGTGTTCGAAGTGCTCACTGGTACCGGGCTCGCCGCATCGGCGGGCCTGAACGCCTACATACCCCTGCTCACCATGGGATTGCTGGCCCGCTACACCGACCTGATCAACCTTCCCAGCGGCTGGCAGTGGCTCGGCAACGGCTGGGTCATGGTGATCCTCGCGGTGCTGCTCACCGTCGAGGTCGTCGCCGACAAGGTGCCGGTCGTCGACCACGTCAACGACGTCGTCCAGACGGTGGTGCGGCCGACCGCGGGCGGGCTCGCCTTCGGTGCCGGTTCCAGCTCCGAGACGGTCACGGTCAGCGACCCCGGCCACTTCTTCTCGTCCAGCCAGTGGGTGCCGGTGGTGACCGGCGTGCTCATCGCCCTCGGCGTACACCTGCTCAAGTCCGCCGCCCGCCCGGTGATCAACGCGACCACCGCCGGTGTCGGCGCCCCGGTCGCGAGCACCGCCGAGGACGCCACCAGCATCGTGATGTCCCTGGTCGCGATCATCCTGCCGGTGCTGGTGCTGGCCTTCCTGGTCGGCTTCGTCCTCTTCCTCTTCTGGTTCCTTCGCCGCCGCAAGGACCGCCGCCGCGAACGCCAGGCCGCCCGAGCCGCCGGCTTCCGCGTCTGACACCCACCCACCTCACCGCCCTGGACCCTGTTTCCGCAGACGCCGCCGGCCGGGCCCCTTGTCGGGGGCCCGGCCGGTTGGCTGTTCGGTTGGTGTCAGCTGTTCCAGTGTTCGGTGACGAGGTCGGCGGCCTGCTGTTCCCACTGTGCGTACGCGTCGGGGTAGGCGGACACCTGCACGGTCTGCGCGGCCTGGGTCAGGGGCATGTCCTGCCACCCGTCGACCTGCTTGAGGCCCTTCAGGAACGCGAGGGTGGAGTATTCGGGGTCGGTGATCTGTTCGGGGGTGCCCCAGCCGGAGGTGGGGCGCTGTTGGAACAGGCCCTGCGAGTCGTGGTCGTTGCGGTCGCCGAGGTGGCCCAGGTTCTCCAGCTTCGACTCCTGCAGTGCGGTGCCGATGGAGATGACGGCGGCCCGTTCGTCCATGCCGGCCTTCTTCGTCGCGGCGATGATCGCCTTGACGTTGGCGGTCTGCTCGGCGTCGAGGTCGATGCGGGACTGCGCGCCCTGCACGCCGTGCGGGATCAGCTTGGCCTTGTCCACGCCGGGCTTGTCGGCCTGCACGGCGACGGCGGTCGGGGTGGATTCGGTGGTGGGGGTGGTGTGGGCGGTGGCGGGGCCGGCGAACACGCCGCCGGCGAAGGCGAGACCGGCGATGCCGAGAACGCTCTTACGGATGATCGTGTTCATGGGGGTGTCTCCAATCGGGGGTCGACACACGCACCGCCCCGGGGGGAGGGGGCGGGGGTGTGAGCACCACGTCGAGGCGCCCAACAGATCAAAAAGGGGGGAAAGTCGTCCGGCGCGGCTCACCACACCCGGGAGGGGGTGCTGGTGGCGGCGGGTCCATGTGTAACGACCGGCGGCCGACCCGCATTCCCCGAGGGGGTCACGGGGGTTCGGGCGGGGTGCGCTGCTCGATCGTCTGCCATGTGTAACGACCCGGGGCCGGCCGGTGTTCCGCCGGACGGATGCCCCCGGTCACACCCCCAAACCGCCCCAAACCTCACTCCGGCCCCGCCCACCCCCGGCCTCGACACGGTGATCAAGGGGTTTGCGTCGGAGTCGAGGCGCCATCCGACACAAACCTCTTGATCACCCCCGCTGGGCGCTGACGGAATCGGTCAAGGGTGATGGGGTCAGCGGGTGGGGGTGGTCCGTTGAGATCATCTGCCGGTGCCTGTGAAGAACTCCCGCGTCCCCCTGGTGGCGACGCTCGCCGCCCTGACCGGTGTCGCCGCGCTGCTGGCCGCGCCGACCCCCGTACGCGAAACCGGTCACGCCGCCATCATCCGGGCGCTGGCGCCCTCGGGGGCCGTAACCGGCTCCGGCAGCCCGCGTACCGGCCCGGCCGGGGACTCGGCGAAGCCGACCGGACAGCCGGCACCGTCACCCGTGCCGAGCGGTCGGCCAGACCCGGGGACGGCGACGGTGCCGGGTGCGAGCCGGGTCGGGCGACGGCCACCGGTGGTGGACCACGGGCCGCGCACCGGCGACAAGGTGGCGCTCACCTTCGACGCGGACATGACCGACGCGATGCGGTACCAACTACGCAGCGGTGCGGTGCGGTCGTACGCGAACCTGGCGATCGTCGACCTGCTGGAGCGGGAACGGGTGCCGGCCACCTTCTTCCTGACCGGCAAGTGGGTCGAGGAGTACCCCGACGTCACCCGTCGCCTGGCCGCCAACCCGCGCTTCGAGCTGGCCAACCACACGTACGGCCATCTCGCCTTCACCTCGGACTGCTACCAGCTGCCGACGATCCCCCGGCAGCGGATGGCGGCCGACGTGGCCCGGACCTTCGACGTGATCGCCCCGTACGGCGGGCGGCAGACCCGGTACTTCCGCTTTCCCGGGCTCTGCCACGATCGCACGGCCCTGACCGAGCTGGCGCCGCTGGGCGTCACGGTGGTGGACGGTGACGTGGTCAGCGGCGACCCGTTCGCGCGGTCCTGGCGGCCGATCGTCGACGCGGTGCTGTCCCGGGTACGCCCCGGCTCCGTCGTCGTCCTGCACGTCACCGAGGCGAACGCCCCGATGACGGACGAGGCGCTGCCGCGCATCCTGGCCGGGCTGGCCGACCGGGGGCTCACCCCGGCTCCGCTCTCCGAGGTGCTGGCGGCGACGCCGCCCGGCCCCGCCGGTTGACCACGGCGGCCCGATCGGGGGGCCGCGCCGATCGGAAGGTCCCTCGACGGCCGGGTGGCAACGATCCGAGCGGGTGGCCGGGCTGACCAATCATCAACATCAAATGCGACAAAAGCCTAGTGTCGGAAGGGAGTCGATGAGAACCCAGAGGAGGCCGTCATGACTACGGCGATGGAGATGCCCCGCGTCCAGGAATGCGTGGTCGCGGCCTGCGCCTACAACAGCACCGGCGACTGCCACGCGTTCGCCATCACGATCGGCAGCGCGGACCACGCCCACTGCCACACCTTCGTCGAGATGCCGGTCCGCGGTGGCATCGAGACGCTGATCGCCCAGGTGGGCGCGTGTCAGCGGTCGGACTGCCGGCACAACTCCCAGCTGGAGTGCCACGCCCCGGCGATCCGGGTCGGCCCGGACAACGACATGGCCGACTGCATGACGTACGACGGCCGCTGACACCCGTACCGGGGCCCCTGCTCACAGGCCGTTGGCGGCGCGGACGACGGTGACGAGGTCGTCGATGATGCCGGTGAGCGCGAAGTCCTTCGGCGTGAACACCCGGGCCACCCCGGCGGCGCGCAGCGCCTCGGCGTCGCCGGGCGGGATGATGCCGCCGACCACGACCGGCAGGTCGCCCCGGCCGGCGGCGCGCAGGCCGTTCAGCACCGCCGGCACGGCGTCCAGGTGCGAGCCGGAGAGCACGGACAGGCCGACCAGGTCGACGTCCTCCTCCACGGCGGCGGCGACGATCTGCCCGGCGGTCAGCCGGATGCCCTGGTAGATCACCTCGAAGCCGGCGTCGCGGGCACGTACCGCGATCTGCTCGGCGCCGTTGGAGTGCCCGTCCAGGCCGGGCTTGCCGACCAGCAGCCGCAGCCGGCCGGCACCCAGCTCGCGGGCGGTGGTGGCGACCCGCTCCCGGACGGCGGCCAGGCCGCTGTCGCCGCCCACCCCGATCGTCGCGCCGGCCAGCCCGGTCGGCGCCCGGTACTCGCCGAAGACCTGGCGCAACGCGCCGGCCCACTCGCCGGTGGTCACCCCGGCCCGCACGCACGCCAGGGTCGCCGGCATCAGGTTCGCGGTGGTCGCGGCGTCCGCGCGCAGCCGGTCGAGCGCCGCGTCTACCGCCGCGCCGTCCCGGCCGGACCGCCACTCGTGTACGGAGGCCACGGCCGCCGCCTCGACCGCCGGATCGACCTGCTCGATCGCCTCGGCACCGGCCGCGGTCAGCGGCGACGACTCGGTCTCGGTGAACCGGTTGACGCCGACCACCACGTCGGTACCGACCTCCAGCCGGCGGCGGCGTTCGGCCAGCGAGCCGACCAGCGCGCTCTTGAGGTACCCGGTCTCGACGGCCGCCACCACGCCGCCCATCTCCAGCACCTTGTCCAGCTCGGCCCGGGCCCCGGTGACGATCCCGTCGACCAGCGCGGTCATCACGTGCGAGCCGGCGAACAGGTCCGGGTATTCGAGCAGGTCCGACTCGTACGCGAGGACCTGCTGCATGCGCAGCGACCACTGCTGGTCCCACGGCCGGGGCAGGCCGAGCGCCTCGTTCCAGGCCGGGAGCTGCACCGCGCGGGCGCGGGCGTCCCGGGACAGGGTGACGCCGAGCATCTCCAGCACGATCCGCTGGATGTTGTTCTCCGGCTGGGCCTCGGTCAGGCCGAGCGAGTTGACCTGCACGCCGTACCGGAACCGGCGCTGCTTCGGGTCGGTGACGCCGTACCGCTCCCGGGTGATCTCGTCCCAGAGCGCGCCGAACGCGCGCATCTTGGCGATCTCCTCGACGAAGCGCACCCCGGAGTTGACGAAGAACGAGATCCGGGCGACCACGTCACCCATCCGCTCGGCCGGCACCTGGCCGGCGTCGCGCACCGCGTCGAGCACGGCGACGGCGGTGGCCAGGGCGAACCCGACCTCCTGCACCGGCGTCGCGCCGGCCTCCTGCAGGTGGTACGAGCAGATGTTCACCGGGTTCCACCGGGGCATCTCCCGCAGCGCGTACGCGATGACGTCGGCGGTCAGCCGCAGCGACGCGGCCGGCGGGAAGATGTACGTCCCCCGGGACAGGTACTCCTTGATGATGTCGTTCTGTGTGGTCCCGGCGCAGCGGGCCAATTCGACGCCCTGCTCCGCGCCGACGGCGCCGTAGAGGGCGAGCAGCCACATCGCCGGCGCGTTGATGGTCATGGACGTGTTCATCTCGGCGAGCGGGATGCCGTCGAAGAGGGCCCGCATGTCGCCGAGGTGGGCCACCGGCACGCCGACCCGGCCGACCTCGCCGGCGGCCAGCTCGTGGTCCGGGTCGTACCCGGTCTGGGTGGGCAGGTCGAAGGCGATCGACAGGCCGGTCTGCCCCTTCGACAGGTTGCGGCGGAAGAGCGCATTGCTCGCGGCGGCCGAGGAGTGCCCGGCGTAGGTGCGCATCACCCACGGACGCTCGCGCTCGGGAAGCCGGCCGGGGGGAGCCTTCTCGTCCATGGCGGGAGTCTAAGTTACCGTTAAGTCACCTGGGTTGGTGAAAAACCGCACAGGTCCATGGGACGCGGCGGGCTGAACAGCACCGGAACGTGCGGGACGGCCGGCACCCCGGGCGCCGCCGACCGGCCCGCACGACGCACACTTGACGGCATGGATGACGAGCTCGCAATCTCCGTCCGGGGGCTGCGCAAGGCGTACGGCGACAACGTCGCGGTGGCGGGCGTGGATCTCGCGGTCCACCGCGGCGAGGTGTTCGCCCTGCTCGGGCCGAACGGCGCGGGCAAGACCACCACGGTGGAGATCCTGGAGGGCTACCGGCAGCGCGACGCCGGCGAGGTCTCCGTGCTGGGCAGCGACCCCGGGCTCGCCTTCGGGTCGCGACTGCGGGGCTCGCAAGCTCGCTCCTCGCGCACCCCACGACACCCCGCCCGCGACTGGCGGTCCCGGGTCGGCATCGTGCTCCAGGGAACCGGCGAGTTCGACGAACTGACCGTCGCCGAGTTGGTCTCGCACTTCTCCGGCTTCTACCCCGACGCGGACGACCCGGCGAAGGTCATCGAGCGGGTCGGCCTGGGGGCCAAGGCGAAGGCCCGTACGCACACCCTCTCGGGCGGGCAGAAGCGCCGCCTCGACGTCGCGCTCGGCATCATCGGCCGCCCCGAGCTGCTGTTCCTGGACGAGCCGACCACCGGCTTCGACCCGGAGGCCCGGCGCGAGTTCTGGGAGCTGATCCGGGACCTGACCGCCGCCGGCACCACCATCGTGCTCACCACGCACTACCTGGACGAGGCCGAGGCGCTGGCCGACCGGGTCGGGGTGATCGCCGCCGGCCGGCTGGTCGAGGTGGCCCCGCCGAACCAGCTCGGCAACCGGCAGGAGGCCCTGGCGACGGTCTCCTGGCGTACCCCCGAGGGGGTCGTGGAGACCGCGGAGAGCGCGACGCCGACGCGCCTGGTGGCGGAGCTGGCCGCGCGCTTCGGCGGCGAGGTCCCCGGGCTGACGGTGACCCGGCCGACCCTGGAAGACGTCTACCTGAAGATGATCGGACACTGATGACCACCACCACCAGGCCCGCGGCCCCGGTCGACCCCGCCGCACCGGCCCGCCGGCTCGGGGCGGGCGCGCTCGCCCTGCGCCAGGGCCGGCTGGAGATCACCCAGTTCATGCGCAGCCGGGAGTCCGTCGTGTTCACGATGGGCTTCCCGATCATCATGATCCTGATCTTCGCGGCCATCTTCAGCGATGAGATCGCCCCCAGTGTCAGCTACACGCAGTACTTCATCACCGGCATGATCGCCACCGGCCTGATGACGGGGAGCTTCCAGAACCTCGGCATCTGGATCCCGATCGAGCGGGACCGTGGGGTGCTCAAGCGCTACCGGGGCACCCCGATGCCGAAGTGGGTGTGGTTCGCCGGCAAGGTGCTCATGGTGGTGGCGATCAGCGTCGCCGAGACCGCCCTGCTGCTCGCCGTCTCGGTCGCCGTGTTCGACCTGGATCTGCCCGGCACGGCCGGCAGGTGGTTCACCTTCGGCTGGGTCTCCCTCCTCGGGGTCACCGCGTGCACCCTGTGCGGCATCGCGATCTCCTCGCTGGCCCGCACGGCGCGCAGCGGCTCCGCCGTGGTCACGCCCATCGCCCTGGTGCTCCAGTTCACCTCCGGGGTCTTCTTCGTCTTCACCAACCTGCCGAGCTGGATGCAGCAGGTGGCGGCCCTCTTCCCGCTGAAGTGGATGTGCCAGGGGCTGCGGGCGGTCTTCCTGCCCGAGAGCTTCGGCGCCCAGGAGCCGGCCGGGTCCTTCGAGCTGGGCCGGGTCGCCATCGTCCTCGCCCTGTGGTGCGTGATCGGCCTCGTGCTCTGCCTCACCACCTTCCGCTGGACCACCAAGCGCGACGGCTGAGGGAGGCGCCCCGCCCCACCGGCCCGCCCCTCGCCGCGTCCTCGGCCTTCGGGAGCACCCGCCGTCGTGGTCGGGCCGGAGGTGGCACCGCCGGCCGCCGGGCATGATCCGATCGCAGAAGACCCAGTTGCGTGGGCGGCGGGCCGAGGCCGGGGCTGGCAGACTGTGCCTGTGGTGGCGGGACCGACGCGGCGACGGCTGCTCCTGGCCGGGGCCGCCACGGCGGCGCTGGCCGTGGTCGGCGGCGCGGCGGCGAAGGAGCTGACCCGCCCGCGCCCGGGGCCGGCACCGGCGCTGCCCGACGCCCCGGCCGGCGATGCGCGGCTGATCCGACGGCAGTCGGCGGCCCGGGGCCGTGCCGTCGACTTCTGGACGGCCGTGCCGGCCGGGCACGGCGACGGGCGGGGGCTGCCGGTCTGCCTGGTGCTGCACGGCGCATCGTCCACCCCGCGCGACTACGCGCGCTTCGGGCTCGCCCGGTTCCTCACGGATGCGGTGCGCCGGGGCGCGCCGCCGTTCGCACTCGCCGGGGCGACCGGCGGCCGGCTCTCCTGGCGGCGCTCCGGTGCGGACGACCCGCAGCGGATGGTGCGCGAGGAGCTGCCGGCCTGGTGTGCCGAGCGCGGCTTCGACACGAGCCGCGTCGCTGCGTGGGGCTGGTCGATGGGCGGCTTCGGATCACTGCTGCTCGCCGAGACCTTCCCCGGCTGGCTGCGCGCGGTGGCCGCGTTCTCCCCCGCAGTAAGCCCCGGGGACGCGGTCTTCACCGACGTGGCACGGCTGCGCGGCACGCCGGTCGGGCTCTGGTGCGGCCGGCAGGACGGCCTGCTGCGCGACGTGCGGGCCCTGGCCCGCGCCCTGCCCGAACCCCCGGTCCACGCCGAGTACGCCGACGGCCGGCACAACTTCGTCTACTGGGGCACGGTCGTCCCGGCGGCCTTCTCGTTCCTGGCCGCCGCCCTCACGCCGCCGCGCCCCTGACCCGGCCCCGAGCGGGAACGGATCAGGGGTCGGTGCGGCGTCAGTACGTGTAGAAGCCCTTGCCGGTCTTGCGGCCCAGGTCGCCGGCGGTGACCATGCGCTGGAGCAGCTCCGGCGGGAAGAACTTCTCGTCGGCGGTGTCGGTGTAGATGTTCTTCGAGGCGTGCAGCAGCACGTCCACGCCGGTCAGGTCGGTGGTGGCCAGCGGGCCCATCGCGTGGCCGAAGCCGAGCTTGCAGGCCGTGTCCAGGTCCTCGGCCGACACCACGCCGGACTCGACCAGCTTGACCGCCTCGACGACCAGGGCGGCGATCAGCCGGGTGGTGACGAACCCGGCGATGTCCCGGTTCACCACGACGACGGTCTTGCCGATCTCCTCGGCGAACGCCTTCACGGCGGCCAGGGTCTCGTCGCTGGTCTTGTACCCGCGCACCAGCTCGCAGAGCTTCATCATCGGCACCGGGGAGAAGAAGTGCGTGCCGACGACCGCCTCCGGGCGCTCGGTCACGGCGGCGATCTGGGTGACCGGGATGGCCGAGGTGTTGGTGGCGAGCACCGCGTCGGCCTTGCAGATCTTGTCGAGCGCCCGGAAGACCTCGTGCTTGATCTCCAGCCGCTCGAACACCGCCTCGACGACGATGTCCGCGTCGGCGACCGCCTCCAGGTCGGTGGTCGGGGTGATCCGGCCCAACGTCGCCTCGACCTCGCCGGCCTCAATCCTGCCCTTCTCGGCGAACTTCTCCAGCGACTTCCGGATGCCCGCCAGCCCGCGCCCGGTGGCCGCGTCGTCCAGGTCCCGCAGCGTCACCTGCCAGCCCGCCTGCGCCGCCACCTGGGCGATGCCGGAGCCCATCAGCCCGGACCCGACGACCGCGAGTCGACCCGCCATCTGCTTCTCCCTCGCCTGATTGAGTGTCTGCCTGCACCCTATCGGCGACCCTGAACGATGGCTAAGCCAGCCGGCGGGCGACCGTCGGACGGCAGGCCACCGGCGGCGGCCCGGACCGCGCCGCGGTCAGGTCTGCCGCGGTCAGATCTCCAGCGCCGGCTCCTCCGGCGCGCTGCCGCGTTCGACCTCCACGCCCAGCGCCCGCAGGTCGGCGACGAAGTCCGGGTAGCCGCGGTCGACGTGGTGCACGTGGGAGACCTCGGTGACCCCGTCGGCGCAGAGCCCGGCGATGATCAGCCCGGCGCCGGCGCGGATGTCGGTGGCCCGGACGGGTGCCCCGGAGAGCATGTCCCGGCCGCGGACCACGGCGTGGTGGCCGTCGGTCTTGATGTCCGCGCCGAGCCGCATCATTTCGTTGGCGAACATGAACCGGCCGTCGAAGATGTTCTCGGTGATCAGGGACGCGCCGTCGCTGACCGCGGCGAGCCCGATCGCCATCGGCAGCAGGTCGGTGGCGAAGCCCGGGTAGGGCAGGGTGACCACGTCCACCGCCCGGGGGCGCTCGTCGACCCGTACCCGGAAGGCGTCGCCGCGGGTCTCCACCAGGCCACCGGCGCAGATCAGCTTGTCCAGCGCGACCTCCAGGAAGCCCGGGTCGATCCCCGTCACGGTGACGTCCCCCCGGGTCATCGCGGCGGCGAACGCCCAGGTCCCGGCGACGATCCGGTCGCCGACGGTCGCGTGCCGCACCGGCCGCAACTCCGGTACCCCCTCGATGTGCAGGGTGGAGGTGCCCTCCCCCTCGATCCGGGCACCCATCCGGATCAGCATCGAGCAGATGTCCACGATCTCCGGCTCCCGGGCCGCGTTGTCGATCACCGTCGCGCCCCGGGCCAGCACGGCGGCCATCACCAGATTCTCGGTGGCCCCGACGCTGGGGAAGTCGAGCACGATGTCCGCGCCGTGCAGGCCGTCCGGGGCGGCGGCGATGACGAAGCCGTGCTCGCCGGAGATGTCCGCGCCCATCCGGGTCAGCCCGGCGATGTGCATGTCCAGCCCCCGGGAGCCGATGGCGTCCCCGCCGGGGTGGGCCACCCGGACGTAGCCTCGGCGGGCCAGCAGCGGGCCGAGCACGCAGATCGACGCGCGCAGCCGGCGGACCAGGTCGTAGTCGGCCTCCGCGCCGGGCCGGTCCGGCACGTCGACGGTGACTGACCGGGACCGGGCCACCCCGCCCCGGGCCACCATCGGGTCGACGGGGTCGTCCGCGTCGAACCGGACGCCGCACCCCAGCCGGCGCAGCACCTCGCCCATGATGGCGATGTCGGTGATCCGGGGGACATTCGTGATGACGCTGCGCCCGGGGGCCAGCAGCGCGGCGGCCATCAGCTTGAGGGCCGAGTTCTTCGCCCCGACGACGTGCACCGTCCCGGCGAGCCGGGCGTTCCCGGAGACCCGGATCACGTCGACGTCGTTGACCGCCGGGTCCCCGGCGTCGCCGGGGCCGACCCCGGCCGGCCGGGTCGGGGTCGGCCGAGCGGGGATGGTCAGGTCGGGTATCCGTAGGCTGTGCGTCATGGCCGTCCACCTCACGCGCATCTACACCAGGGCCGGCGATGCCGGCATGACCAGGCTGAGCAACAACGAGCAGGTGCCGAAGACCGATCCGCGGATCGCCGCGTACGCGGACGTCGACGAGTGCAACGCCGCGATCGGCGTCGCGATCGCGCTGGGGCAGCTCGACGACGAGCTGCGGGCGGTGCTGGGGTCGATCCAGAACGACATGTTCGACGTCGGCGCCGACCTGTCCACCCCCGTGGAGCCGGACCCGGAGTACCCGCCGCTGCGGGTCACCGAGGAGTACGTGGACCGTCTCGAGGGGTGGTGCGACGAGTACAACGCACGCCTGAGCAAGCTCGACTCCTTCATCCTCCCCGGCGGCACCGCGGGAGCGGCGCTGCTGCACGTGGCACGGACGATCGCCCGGCGGGCTGAGCGTGCGGCATGGGCGCTGGTCGCGCAGGACCCCGACCGGACCAGCATCCTCCCGGCAAAGTATCTCAACCGGCTCTCCGATCTGCTCTTTATCCTGTCAAGAGCGGCAAATCCGGCAGGAGACGTGCTGTGGGTGCCGGGCGGTAAGCGCTGAGCATCGGCGCCGGCGGGCCGGTCCTGGCGGCTCGGCCCGACGTACCTGGTGCTGGAGGAGTCCCCCGCGCTGTCCGGGCGAAACCACGACCGGCTCGCCCCGGGCCTGACGTGGACCGGCTGGTCGCGGCCGCGCCGGCCAATGGCTGGACGCTGCTCTTCCCGGACCGCCACCCACACGCCGGCGGCCCGAACACCCACGCGGCCCACCTGACGAACCCCTAGGGCTACGAGGTCGAACTGACCGCTTCCACGACCTGACCGCCCACCAGAACCCGGCGATCTTGCAGTCAGGGCCCCGGTAACGCGCCTTTTGTCCGTTGCGCCCGGGCCCTAAGTGCAAGATCGCCGGGTACGGGGTACGGGGTGGGGCGGGGTCAGGCGGCGGGCCAGTCCTGGGATGCCAGGCGGGGCGTGGCCGCCCCGGGGGCGGCGGCCTCGATCCAGGAGAGGAAGCCGGTGACGGTGGAGCGGGCCATGGCGATCTCCACCGGGGCGTGCTCACTGGTGCACCGCAGGATCACCCAGTCGGCGGGCATGGAGAGGCGCTCCTGCCCCTCGGGCAGCCGCCGGCGCTCCACCGCGAGGGTCTTCCGGGACAGCGCCAGCTTGGGGCGCAGGGCGAAGGAGAACATCCGGTACCACCGGAGCTCATCGCCCGCGAACCGGCCGAACCCGGGCGACCAGCCCCGGCCGTCGAGCATCGTGGAGACCCGGACGCTGAGCCGGATGATCCCGCCGGTGCGGGTGACCAGCGCCCGTCGGACGAAGAGGATCAGCAGAGCGGCGATCACGGCGGCGAAGCCGATCCCGATCCCCTCCACGATCTCCATCGAGGGGTCGGCTCAGCGGCTCTGCGAGGCGGAGACCGGGGTGGCGCTCTCGGCGAGCACGGTGACACCCTCGCTGCTCACGGAGAGGAAACCACCGGCCACCTCGTACGAGACCTGCTCGCCACCGGCCAGCTTGATCCGGACCTGGCCGGGCTCGGCGAGCTGGCCCAGCAGGGGCGCGTGCCCCGGCAGCACACCCAGCTCACCCTCGGTCGTCCGGGCGACGACCATCTCGGCCTCACCGGACCAGACCTTCTCCTCGACGGCTACGAGCTCGACGTGAAGCTGCTTTGCCACGCTGTCTCCTTGCTGCGGCGGCGGATTGTCGAAAGTCTAGTCGCGCCCCCCGAAGACGCCGAACGCGGGTGGCGTAAGCTGCGCCACCCGCGCCCGGACCGCGCTACTTCGTCTTGTTGCGGAAGTCCGGATGCTCCAGCAGGAACGCGTCCAGTTGCTCCTTCTCCAGGGCGGTGAAGAAGTCCTCGGCCTCGGGCCGCAGCCGTTCCCCCCGGTACGCCGACCCGGTGCCGATGTTCTCCCCCGGCAGCTTGATCAGCTCGACGCTGTCGGCGCGCATGGACTTGAGGGCGATCGCGAAGTCGATCACGCTGTTGCCCCGCCCGTTGAAGATCAGCGACTGCCCGGCGGCCCGGATCACCTTGTCCAGCATGATCGGGTTGGTCACCACGTCGGCGCTGAACGCCTGGTTGACCATCGCCTTGATGAACTGCTGCTGATGGCGCTGCCGGCCGTAGTCGGCGTCCGGGACGCCGTTCTTCGGGTACCGTTGCCGGACGTAGTCCAGCGCCTGCCAGCCGCTGAGATGCTGGTTGCCCTTCTTGTACACCGCCTGGGGGCCGATGTAGCCATCGCCGTAGGGATTGCCCTTGCGGTGCACCCCGCTCGGCTCGCGGTGCTCGGAGCGCACCTCGCGCTCGATGTACATGTCGACGCCGCCCATCGCGTCGACGATCTTCTGGAAGCCGGTGAAGTTGATGATCGCGCCGCCGTCGAAGCGCTCGATCCCGGTCACCTGCTGCACGGTCTTGGCCAGCAGCTCGAAGCCGCGGGCGGCGTCGGGGTTCTGGCCCGGCACCCGGCTGCCGTACGACATCGCGGCGTTGAGCTTGTCGGTGCCGCCGTGGAACTCCGCCTTGCTGAACTTCGGGATCTCGACCCGCAGGTCGCGGGGCAGTGAGAAGAGGTACGCCCGGTCCAGCTCGGTCGACACGTGCAGCACCATGACCGAGTCCGCCAGCGGCGGGGTCTCCGGCTCGCGCGGGTCGATGCCCACCAGCAGGATGTTGAGGGGGCCCTTGATGTCGCTCTTGCGCTCCTGGGCGCCCGCGGCCTGGTCGCCGAACAGGTCGCCCTTGCCGACCGCGCCCTCGTACCGGGACATCAGCGCCTCGTAGCCCACCAGCACCGCGCCGCTGAGCAGCATGAGCACGGCGCCGAACACCGTGCACATCCGCGCCCACCTCGGCACGCCAGACCACACCGACGGCTTCTTCCCGCCGTCCTTGCCGGCCTTACCCACGAGCATCTCCGTTCGTCACGCCCACGAAGAGGAGACGGGCGCACGCAGCCGAAAGGTTGCAGTATTTGTCACTCGCCGGGGGACGGCGTGGAACGACGGTACCCCGCCCACGACGCAACCACCGGCTCGGCAACCGGACAGCGGAGATCATAGGGCCTTGAATGCCGCGAGGACCGCCCCGGTAGCTGCCGGGGCGGTCCTCGCGGGTGTGACGGTCGTCTACTTCATCAGCTCCGCGGCCTTCTGCTCCAGGTCCTGGAGACCACCGCACATGAAGAAGGCCTGCTCGGGGAAGTGGTCGTACTCGCCCTCGCTGATCTTCTTGAACGCCTCGATGGTCTCGGCGATCGGGACCGTCGAACCCGGCACGCCGGTGAACTGCTCGGCGGCGTAGGTGTTCTGCGACAGGAAGCGCTCGATCCGCCGCGCGCGCTGCACGGTGATCTTGTCTTCCTCGGAGAGCTCCTCGATGCCGAGGATGGCGATGATGTCCTGCAGGTCCTTGTACTTCTGCAGGATCCGCTTCACCTCGGTCGCGACCGCGAAGTGCTCGGCGCCGACGAACTCCGGGGCGAGGATCCGGGACGAGGACGCCAGCGGGTCCACGGCCGGGTAGATGCCCTTGTCGGAGATCGACCGCTCCAGGTTGGTGGTCGCGTCGAGGTGGGCGAACGTGGTGGCCGGGGCGGGGTCGGTGTAGTCGTCCGCCGGCACGTAGATCGCCTGCATCGAGGTGATGGCCTGGCCCCGGACGGAGGTGATCCGCTCCTGGAGCTCGCCCATCTCGTCGGCCAGGGTCGGCTGGTAACCCACGGCGCTCGGCATGCGGCCGAGCAGGGTGGACACCTCGGAACCGGCCTGGGTGAAGCGGAAGATGTTGTCGATGAAGAGCAGCACCTCCTGCTTCTTCACGTCGCGGAAGTACTCCGCCATGGTCAGCGCGGAGAGGGCGACGCGCAGCCGGGTGCCCGGCGGCTCGTCCATCTGGCCGTAGACGAGTGCGGTCTTGTCGATGACGCCGGACTCGGTCATCTCGGCGATGAGGTCGTTGCCCTCACGGGTGCGCTCACCCACCCCGGCGAACACCGACGTACCACCGAAGTTGTTCGCCACGCGGGTGATCATCTCCTGGATGAGCACCGTCTTGCCCACGCCCGCGCCGCCGAACAGGCCGATCTTGCCGCCCTTGACGTACGGGGCGAGCAGGTCGATGACCTTGATGCCGGTCTCCAGCATCTCGGTCTTCGGCTCCAGGTCCGCGAAGGCCGGGGCCTTGCGGTGGATGCCCCAGCGGTCGTCGGCGTTCAGCGTCTCGCCCTCGGTGAGGTTGAGGCACTCGCCGATCGCGTTGAACACGTGGCCCTTGACCGCGTCGCCCACCGGCACGGTGATCGGCGAGCCGGTGTCGCGCACCACGGTGCCGCGGACCAGACCGTCGGTCGGCTGCATCGAGATCGCGCGGATCAGGTTGTCACCCAGGTGCTGGGCGACCTCCAGGGTCAGCGTCTTCTCACCGCCCGACAGCATCACGTTGACGTGCAGGGCGTTGAACAGGGCCGGCATGGCGTCGCGCGGGAACTCGGCGTCGACGACCGGGCCGATGACCCGGACCACGCGACCCGTGGCCGTCTTGGTCTCAGCTGGTCCACCAGCAACTGCGGATACAGTCATCACACTTCACTTCCCGACGCGGCGAGCGCGTTCGCGCCGCCGACGATCTCGCTGATCTCCTGGGTGATCCCGGCCTGGCGGGCCGAGTTCATCTCGCGCGTGTACTTCTCGATCATCTCTTCGGCGTTGTCGGTGGCGCTCTTCATCGCCCGCCGCCGGGCCGCCGACTCGCTCGCCGCCGACTCCAGCAACGCCGCGTAGATCCGCGTGTTGATGTACTTCGGCAGCAGCGCGTCGAGCAGCGACTCCGCCTCCGGCTCGAACTCGTACGCCGGGAGCAGGCCCTCCGACCGCGGCCGGTCCTCGACCTGCATCGGGCCGATGATCTTCGCGACCGGCGTCTGGGTCATCAGGGAGTGGAACTCGGTGTAGACGATGTGCAACTCGTCGACCCCCAGCACCCCGTCCGCCCCGGCGCCGCCGTCCACGTCGTCCGCGCCGGCGGTGAACGCCTTGATCAGCGTCTCACCCACCTCGCGGGCGTCGGCGAACGTCGGCTGCTCCGAGAAGCCCGTCCAGTTCGCCGCGATCGGCCAGTCCCGGAACCGGTAGAACGCGACGCCCTTGCGGCCGATGACGTAGAGCACGGGCTCCTTGCCCTCGGCGCGCAGGCGGGCGATCAGCGACTGTGCCTTCTTGATCGCGCTGGAGCTGTAACCGCCGGCCAGGCCCCGGTCGCTGGTTACCAGCAGGACGCCCGCCCGCCGCACCCGCTCGCGCGGGGTGAGCAGCGGGTGGTCGATCCGGGCGTTGGACGCCAGCGCGGTGAGCACGCCGGTGATGGCCTGGGCGTACGGCAGGGACGCCTGCACCCGGGCCTGGGCCTTGGCGATCCGGCTCGTCGCCACGAGCTCCATCGCCTTGGTGATCTTCTTCATCCCCTTCGCCGAGCGAATCCGTTGACGAAGAACGCGTACCTGGGCCGCCATGAGTCAGCCCTACTGCTTCTCGGCGTTGCCGTGGTAGCGGGTCACCGTCTCGCGGCTCTGCTCGCCCTCCAGCGGCGCGGCGGGGGCCTCGTTGATCCGGGGCTCGTCCTCCTTGCCCAGGAACGTCTGCTTGAAGCTCGCGATGGCCTGGTCGAGGGTGGAGATCACCTCGTCGTCCCACTTGCTGTCGGCGATCGCCGCGAGGGTGCCCTCGTGCTTGTGCCGCAGGTACTGGAGGAACTCCGACTCGAAGCGGCGGACCTCGCCGACCGGGATGTCGTCGAGCTTGCCCTCGACGCCGGCCCAGACGGTGACGACCTGCTCCTGCACCGGGTACGGCGAGTAGTTCGGCTGCTTGAGCAGCTCGACCAGGCGGGAACCGCGGTCCAGCTGGGCCCGGGAGGTCTTGTCCAGGTCGGAGGCGAAGGCGGCGAACGCCTCCAGCTCACGGAACTGGGCCAGGTTGAGCCGGAGGGAACCCGAGACCTTCTTCATCGGCTTCACCTGGGCGGCGCCGCCGACCCGGGAGACCGAGGTGCCGACGTTGATGGCCGGCCGGACGCCCTGGTTGAACAGGTCCGTCTCCAGGAAGATCTGGCCGTCGGTGATGGAGATGACGTTCGTCGGGATGAAGGCCGAGATGTCGTTGGCCTTCGTCTCGATGATCGGCAGGCCGGTCATCGAGCCGCCACCCAGCTCGTCGGAGAGCTTCGCGCAGCGCTCCAGCAGGCGGGAGTGCAGGTAGAAGACGTCACCCGGGTACGCCTCGCGGCCCGGCGGACGGCGCAGCAGCAGCGACACGGCCCGGTACGCCTCGGCCTGCTTGCTCAGGTCGTCGAAGACGATCAGGACGTGCTTGCCGCCGTACATCCAGTGCTGCCCGATGGACGAGCCGGTGTACGGGGCCAGGTACTTGAAGCCGGCCGGGTCGGACGCCGGGGAGGCGACGATGGTGGTGTACTCCAGCGCGCCCGCCTCCTCCAGGATGCCCTTGATCGAGGCGATCGTGGAGGCCTTCTGGCCGATGGCGACGTAGATGCAGCGGACCTGCTTCTTCGGGTCGCCGGAGCGCCAGTTGTCCCGCTGGTTGAGGATGGTGTCCAACGCGACCGTGGTCTTGCCGGTCTTCCGGTCACCGATGATCAGCTGCCGCTGGCCCCGGCCGATCGGGGTCATGGCGTCGATCGCCTTGATACCGGTCTGCAGCGGCTCCACGACGGACTGCCGGGACATCACGTTCGGGGCCTGGAGCTCCAGCTCGCGGAAGCCCTCGTTGGCGATGTCGCCGAGGCCGTCGATCGACTGGCCGAGCGCGTTGACCACGCGACCGAGGAAGGCGTCGCCGACCGGCACGGAGAGCACCCGACCGGTGCGCTTGACGCGCTGGCCCTCTTCGAGCTTCGCGGAGTCACCGAGAACGACGACGCCGATCTCCCGGACGTCGAGGTTCAGCGCCACGCCGAGCGTGCCGTCCTCGAACTCCAGGAGCTCGTTGGTCATGGTCGAGGGCAGGCCCTCGACGTGGGCGATGCCGTCGCCGGTGTCGGCGACGGTGCCGACCTCCTCGCGGGAGACGTCGGGCGAGTAGGAGGAGACGTAGCGCTCCAGGGCGCCGCGGATCTCCTCCGTCGAGATGGTCAGCTCGGCCATCCTCTGCTTCCTTAAGTTTCAGGGGCCCGGGGATACCTAGTACCGACCGGTCCGAATGGCGTCTGTCAATCCGGGCGCTTCGCGGAGTGTGTCAGCGGGCGCCGGTCAGCGCTTCGCGAGCGCGTTGCGGGTCTCGTTGAGGCGGCGCAGGACGGTGCCGTCGTAAAGGTCGGAGCCGACCCGGACGCTGACGCCGCCGAGGATCGTGGGGTCCACCGTCTGCTTGACGGAAACCTCTCGACCGTACATCGCGGAGAGGCGGGCACCGAGCCGGCGCTCGTCCTCGTCACTCAACGGGGCCGCCACGGTCACGTACGCGACCTGCCGGTCCCGCCGGTCGGCGGTGAGCTCGACCAGCCGGGTGACCGAACCGGTGAAGGACCGCCCGCCGAACCCGTCCAACGCCACCTCGACGAGGCGGACGGTGATCGGGCTGGCCTTGCCGGTCAGCAGCTCGCGGACCAGCGCGGCCCGCCGCTCGACCGGGGTGACCGGGTCGGACAGCGCCGCCGAGAGCGCGGGCTGGCCGGCGACCACCTGGCCGAAGCGGAACAGCTCGTCCTCGACCTCGCCCAGGTCGCCGGACGCGTCGGCGCTGGCCAGCAGCGCCTCCACGCCCAGTCGCTCGGTGCCGTCGAGCAGTTCCGACGGCGCCGACCACCGGCCGGACGCCAGCCCGGTGAGCAGGTCGAGCGCGCCCGCGCCGACCTTCCCCCGGAGCATGTCGCCGAGCAGCCCGGCGCGGTCCGCGCCCGGCCGGGCCGGATCGGACAGCGCCCGGCGCAGCCGCGGCTCGCGCCGCAGCAGGCCGGCGACGGCGAGCAGGTCGTCGGCGGTGGCGGCCACCGCCGACGGCTCCGCACCCCGCGCGTACGCCGCCAGGCGCTCGGTCGCGGCCCGGTACGACTCCCGGCTGGCGGCCTGCATCAGCGGGCCCCCGTGCTCTCGAGGCCGCTGAGGAACCGGTCGACGGTGCCCTTGCGGCGGGCCTCGTCCGCCAGCGACTCACCGACGATCTTGCTGGCCAGGTCGACCGCGATCGTGCCGACCTCCGTGCGCAGCTCGCGCACGATGGTGGCCCGCTCGGCGGCGAGCTGCTCCTTGCCGGCCGCGATGATCCGGTCGGACTCCTCCCGCGCCTTGGCGAGGATGTCCTGGCGGATGCCCTCGGCGTCGGCCCGGGCGTCGTCCCGGATCCGGGCGGCGTCGTTACGCGCCTCGGCGAGCTGCGCGCGGTACTGCTCAAGGAGCTGGTTGGCCTCGGCCTGGGCGGCCTCGGCGCGCTTGATACCGCCCTCGATCGCGTCCACCCGGGCCTGGAACGTCTGCTCCATGCGGGGGAAGACGAACTTCATCAGCACGAAGCAGAGCACGGCGAAGGCGACGGACCCAACCACGATCTCCTGCCAGATCGGGATGATCGGGTTGTGCGTCGACTCACCACCCTCAGCGGCGAGGAAGAACATGGAAGACCTCCCGGTCGAAGGGGGGCGGGATTAGAGCTGGCCCTGCCAGATGAAGCCGAACGCGATGCCCAGCAGCGCGAGCGCCTCGATGACGGCGAAGCCGATCCAGACGTACGGCAGGGTCATCTTGGACGACTCCGGCTGACGGGCCGTCGACTGGATGTAGGCGGCGAAGACCAGGCCGACACCGATGCCCGGGCCGATGGCCGCGAGACCGTAGCCGATGGCGGCGGTGCTGCCCTCTACCGCGGCGTAGATGTCCATTAGTGGGTTCCTCCTGGTTATCACGCGTGACGGTCACGCGGGACGACAACTGGTTGGTGCGAGGTGGATCAGTGCTCGTCGGCGAGCGCGCCCTGCACGTAGCTGGCGCTGAGCACCGTGAAGACGTAGGCCTGGAGGCAGATCACCAGGAACTCGAGGAAGGTGAGCGCGATGGTCATCACCCAGGACAGCACCGAGACCGGGGCCAGCCAGGCGTTGGCGCTCAGCATCGCGAAGCCGCCGAGCGTGAAGACCAGCAGGAGCATGTGACCGGCGAACATGTTCGCGAAAAGACGGACGGCCAGCGAGAACGGCCGGACCAGGAAGGTCGAGAAGAGCTCGATCGGGATCAGCAGCGGCAGGATGTACCACGGCGCCGGCGGGATCAGCGAGTTCTTGAAGTACTTCACGAAGCCGTGCTTGCGGATGCCGATGTAGTTGAACAGCCCGTAGCTGATCAACGCCAGGAAGGCCGGGAACGCGATGTGCGAGTTCGGCGAGATCTGGAAGAACGGCAGGATCGCGAAGAAGTTCGTCAGCAGGACGAAGCAGAAGAGCGTGGTGAAGTACGGCGCGAACCGCACCCCCGCGTGCCCGATCATGTCGACGGCGATGTTGTTCCGCACGAAGCCGTAGATCGACTCGGCGAGCCACTGCTTCTTCGTCGGCACGAGCTGCGGCTTCCGGTACGTGACCAGGAAGAAGATGATCAGGATGCCGACGGCGACCCAGACCATGGCCGTGATCTTGGTGAACCAGTACGAGTCGTGCGCACCCCAGGGAAGGATGCTGGGCAGGTAGAAATCGTCCACGCTGGGTGGGAATGCTGCCTCGCCCTGTGCCAGGACGTTCGCCTGTCCGAACACCGCGTCCCTTCCTAAGTAGGCGTGCCGAGCCGGCGGACGACCAGGATGATCCCCCCGGCCATGCCGAGCACGACGCCGATCCCGGTGGCGATGCCGCCGGTGTCGAGCCACTGGTCGACCAGCCAGCCGATGAAGCCCCAGACGAGCATGCCCCCGATGAGGTACGAGAGCGCGGTCCAACCCTGGCCGGCGCCGGTCGGTATGTCGTCCGGGCCGCCGCTGGGTCGGGGGGTTTGGTCACCAGCCATGACGGGGCGAACGATATCAGTCGGGAAAACGAGGCTGTGCCTCACCCCCCGCACAACCGTCGTTGTGTGGGTGCCGGGCGGGCAGTTCGTCTGGGGGCACGGTACTCCCCTTCCGCCACCGAGAGAATGACCGGCATCGGACACATTCGCGCGTCGCGCCGAGCAGTGGGACGCCGGCGGCGTCAGGCCCTGGTCCGGCGCGTGTGGACCGTGCTGATCCACCAGATGTGCGCGCCGGTCCAGACCACCACGCCGACGGCGATGCCGAGGCAGAGCGGGAGCAGCCCGGCCCACCCGGTCGACGCGACCGCCACCATCACACCACCCAGGAGGGTGAACTTGGCGGCGTAGAGGCCGAGCCCGAACGGCAGCACGAGCTGCGGGTTCCGCGCGTCCGCCCAGGCCAGTACCACCGTGGTGAGGGTGTAGCTGACCACCGTGACGGCCACCCCGGCGGCCACGCCGAGCGCCGCGTCGGCGCCGCCGAGGACGCCGCCGGCCACCGCGCCGAGCGCCGCCACCACGGCGGAGACGACCAGCAGCACCGGCAGGTGGCGCAGCCGCCAGCCGCGGTCGTCGGCCAGCTGCGCCGCGTCCGCCCCGCGCTCAGCCACGGGGGTACGCCGGGAAGGCGGCGACCGGCTCGGCGACCTCCGGATCGGCGGCGCTGAGCTGCTCGAAGTCCGGCCTGCGGAGGGTGCTCGTCGCGTTCTTCACAACGAGGAAGTCTATGGGCCGCACACTGGGGGCTGTGAGATGCCTTGTCACGGGTGCGACCGGGTACATCGGCGGGCGACTCGCGCCCCGGCTGCTGGCGGACGGGCACCAGGTGCGCTGCCTGGCCCGCAGGGCCGGCCGGCTGCGCGACGTGCCGTGGGCGTCGCGGGTCGAGATCGCCGAGGGCGACCTGCGCGGGCCGGAGACCCTGCCGGCCGCGTTCGCGGGCGTGGACGTCGCGTACTACCTGGTGCACTCACTCGGTCAGGCCGGCTTCGAGGCGGCCGACCGGGAGGCCGCAGCCAACTTCGCGGCCGCGGCCCGCGCCGCGGGCGTACGCCGGATCGTCTACCTCGGTGGGCCGGAGCCGAACGCCGACGGCGAGGTCTCGTCGCCGCACCTGCGGTCCCGGGCGGAGGTGGCGCGGATCCTGCTGGCCAGCGGTGTGCCGACGGCGGTGCTCCGGGCAGCGGTGATCATCGGGTCCGGCTCGGCCTCGTTCGAGATGCTGCGCCACCTCACCGAGCGGCTGCCCGTGATGGTCACCCCGCGCTGGGTGCGCAACCGGATCCAGCCGATCGCCGTCCGGGACGTGCTGCGCTACCTGGCGGGCTGCGCCGCGCTGCCGCCGGAGGTCAACCGGGCCTTCGACATCGGCGGCCCGGACGTGCTCACCTTCCAGGACATGATGCGGCGCTACGCCCGGGTGGCCGGGCTGCCCCGGCGGCTCATCGTCCCGGTGCGGCCGCTGACCCCGGCGCTCTCCTCGCACTGGGTCGGGCTGATCACTCCGGTGCCGAGCGCCATCGCCCGGCCGCTGGTGCAGAGCCTGGTCCAGGAGGCGGTGGCCCACGAGCACGACATCGCCCGGTACGTCCCCGACCCGCCGGGCGGGCTGACCGGCTTCGACGAGTCCGTCGCGCTGGCGCTGGCGAAGGTCCGCGACGCCGAGGTGGAGACCCGCTGGTCCACCGCGAGCGGGCCGGACGCCCCGGCCGAGCCGCTGCCCAGCGACCCGGCGTGGTCCGGCGGCACCGTCTACACCGACGAGCGGGAACGGGCCGTGGCCGCCCCGGCGGACGCGCTGTGGCGGGTGATCGAGGGGGTCGGTGGGGAGCACGGCTGGTACTCGTTCCCGCTGGCCTGGTCGGTGCGCGGGTGGCTGGACCGGCTGATCGGCGGGGTGGGGCTGCGCCGGGGCAGGCGCGACCCGCACCGCCTCCAGGTCGGCGAGGCGCTGGACTTCTGGCGGGTCGAGGAGATCGTCCCGGGCGAGCTGCTGCGGCTGCGCGCCGAGATGCGGCTGCCCGGCCGGGCCTGGCTGGAGATGCGCGTCGAGCCCGGCGAGGCCGGCGCGAGCCGCTACGTCCAGCGCGCGGTCTTCCTCCCGCGTGGCCTGGCCGGTCACGCCTACTGGGGCTCGGTCTTCCCGTTCCACGCGATCGTCTTCGGCGGCATGGCCCGCAACATCGCCCGCAACGCCGAACGCCCCGCCCCTGACTGACCCACGTCGGTCCTGACGTCAGTCGCCGGTACGGGCGCCCGTGACGCGGAAGGCGACCGACTCGCCGGGCGGGACGAAGTCACGGACCGGCTCGTCCCGGAGGGCGTCGTACAGGGTTCTGCCGACGACGTCGACCAGGCGGGCCTGGACCGGCTTGCCGACCGCGTCGCGCGGGTCGTCGGGGTTAGCCGCGATCGAGGCGACGGCGAGCTGCGGGGTGAAGGCCACGACGGTCTCCGTCCCGTTCCCGTCCGAGCTGCCGGTCTTGCCCGCCACCGGCCGGCCGAGCCGGGAGCGCAGGTCGGCGGCGGTGCCGCCGGCGCAGCGGCGGTACATCGACTGGTCGCCGACCGGGCAGCGGGCGGCGTCGGCCGCGCCCCGGGCCACGTCGACGTCGAGCACCTGCCGGCAGTCCGGGCGGCCGGCGGCGGCCGCCCGGCCATCCCTGTCGGTGATCGACAACACCGGCAT
Organism: Micromonospora sp. NPDC002296; assembly: GCF_040296145.1. Taxonomy (NCBI): domain Bacteria; kingdom Bacillati; phylum Actinomycetota; class Actinomycetes; order Micromonosporales; family Micromonosporaceae; genus Micromonospora; species Micromonospora sp. NPDC002296. Next base: position 48,222 of record NZ_JBEOWQ010000011.1, on the reverse strand, counting down.
GGGCGCGCACCACCTGCCCTCCGCGGCCACCGCGGCGTACGCACCGGCCAGGTCGAGCGGGGTGGTGGCGGTGACCCCCAGGGTGAACGGCCCCCACTCCCGCGCGCCGTACCGGGCCATCCGGGCGTCGGACTCGGCGCGGAACCGGATGCCGAGCCGCTCGGCCATCTCCACCACCCGGTCCGCGCCCACCCGCTCGGTCAGCCAGGCGAAGTAGGTGTTCACCGAGCGGCCGAAGGCGTCCCACATGGTGCGGTGGCCGTCCATCCCGACGGGATCGGCGTTGACCGGGCACCACCGGCCGTCGCATTCGGCGGAGCCGCCGGAGATCGGGAACCGGGTGACGATGCGGGACGGGGAGTCGAACGCGGTGTCCAGCGGCAGGCCGGCCTCCAGCGCGGCCAGCACGGCGAAGATCTTGAACGTCGAGCCCGCCTGGTAGCCGGTGATCGCCCCGCCCCCGGCGACGAGCTGGTTGACCGTGTTCGGGCGGTTCTCCCAGCCCGGCGGGTTCTCGGCCACGCCGTAGTTCCGGTTCACCGCCAGGGCGAGGACCCGCCCGGTGCCCGGCTGCACCACCGCGGTCGGCGCGGCTCGGCGGTCGTTGACCTCGTACACCTTCCGCACCTGCTCGGTGGCGGTCCGCTGCACGGCCGGGTCGAGCGAGGCGACGATCCGGAAGCCACCGCGGCGCAGGGTGCGCTGCCGCTCGTCGACCGTGGCGCCGAAGGCCGGCTGCTCGCTCCACCAACGGGTGAACCAGTCGCAGAAGAATCCCCAGTCCTCGTGCCCCTTCGGAACGGCCGCGCAGTCGTTCGGCGTCGTGCTGGTCCTCAGCGTCAACGGCTCGGCCCGCGCCGCCGCGGCCACGTCGGGCGCGACCTGGCCGGTCTCGACCAGCCGGTCCAGCACGTACGCCCGGCGCAGCAGCGCCGCGTCGGCGTCGCCGTTGATCGGGTCGTCGGTGTTCGGCGAGCGGACCAGCCCGGCGAGCAGGGCCGCCTCGGCGAGGGTGAGCTTCGCCGGCGGCTTCGAGAAGTACCGCTTGCTGGCGGCGGCCACCCCGTACGCCCCGGCGCCGAAGTAGGCGATGTTGAGGTACCCGCCGAGGATCTGCTCCTTGCTCAGCTTCTGTTCCAGCGCCAGGGCGTACCGCATCTCCTTGAGCTTGCGGGCGAGGGTGATCTCGGTGGCCTTGGCCCGTTCCTCCTCGGTCAGCCCCGGGTCGCTGGCCAGCACGTTGCGCACGTACTGCATGGTCAGCGTGGAAGCGCCCTGCCGGGTGCCGTCGCGCTGGTTGGCGGTGAACGCCCGGACCACGCCCCGCGCGTCGACGCCCCGGTGCTGGTGGAAGCGGACGTCCTCGGCGGCGACGATGGCCTGGCGCATCACCGGCGCCACCTCGCTCAGCGGCACGTCCACCCGGTCCTCGGTGTAGAACGAGGTGATCAGGGTGGTGCCGTCGTTGGCGTAGAGGTTGGAGCGCTGGGCCGTGGGCGGCGTGCGCAGCGACTCCGGCAGCTCGGACCAGGGCTCGGTGAGCCCCCGCACGCCGATCCCGAAGACCAGGGCGGCCGGCAGGGCCGCCACGGCCAGTGCCAGCCCGGCGAGCACCCCGGCGATCACGATGGTCATCAGCTTGTCAAGACGGCGGACCCGGATCATCAGCTCTCCCCGCAGGAGCCAGCGTGCGAACCCGTTCAGAATGACCCGGAAGCCACCAGGCACCCCCGGTTTTCCCCAAAGGGGGACAAGTTTCGCGAGAAAAGCACGCGACGCGCCGCAGGACGCGCGGGACGGCCGACTTGACGCGCGGGACGCGCGGCCGGCCGGGTGGGTGGCGGTAGGCGGGCGGGGCGGGCGTCAGGGCAACAGGGCGACGGCCAACGGGTGGACGGTCTCCTCGATCTCGTCGGCCACCCGGCTGAAGCACTGGTCGCCCCGCCCCCACGGGTCGTCGAGGTCGTCGGTGCGCAGCGGGGACGTGCCCTGCCTGGCTGCGTGCGCGGCGGCGACCAGGGCCACCCCGCGCGCGTACACCGCGTCGGGGCCGGACTCGGCGGCCGGCAGCGCGGCGGCGTCCACCGCCGCCAGCAGCCGGCCGAACTCGCCGAGCACGAAGGTGCGGGCGGCGGCGTCGGGGCGCAGCGCCACCACGTACTCCTGCTGGTCGGCGGTGGCGGTGAGGACCAGGTCGGCGGCGTCGATCTGGTCGGAGCGCAGCTTGCGCGCGGCGAAGCCGTCGACGTCGCCGCCCCGGGAGAGCACCTGCCGGGCGGCCGGCGGGTTCATCTCCTCCCCCGCGTGCCAGCCGCCGGTGCCGGCGCTGTGGCTGTGCAGCAGCCCGTCCGCGCCGGCCGGGTCGACGCCGCGCCGGGTCAGCCGCTCGCGGACGGCCAGCGCCAACAGCCGCTCCGCCATCGGCGAGCGGCAGATGTTGCCCATGCAGACGTGCAGGACGGTGAACGGCGGCACTCAGCCCACCCGGCTCTCAACGATGTCGGGCACGACGTCCCGCAGCTTGTCGAACGGGATCGCCCCGGCGCGCAGCACCCGGGGCACCTCGCCGGTGAGGTCGACGATGGTGCTCGGCACCGGGTCCGGGCAGGGCCCGGCCTCCAGATACGCCCGGACGGCGTAGCCGAGCTGCTCACGGGCCGCCTCGGCGGTGACCGTCGTCGGCTGGCCGAGCTTGTTGGCCGACGCCACCGCCATCGGGCCGGTCTCCCGCAGCACCTCCAGGGCCACCGGGTGCAGCGGCATCCGCACGGCGACCGTGCCGCCGGCGTCGCCCAGGTCCCACGACAGGCTCGGCGAGTGCTCGACCACGATGGTCAGCGCGCCCGGCCAGAACGCCTCGACCAGGTCGCGGGCCGCCCGGGGCAGCGTGAAGACCAGCCCGTCGAGGGTGTGCCGGGAGCCGATCAGCACCGACGACGTCTGCCGGGTGCCGCCCTTGGCGTCCGAGAGGGCCTTGACGGCGTACGGCGTGAAGGCGTCGGCGCCGATCCCGTAGACCGTGTCCGTCGGCAGGACGACCAGCTCGCCGTTCTTGACAGCCTCGATGGCAGCGGCGATGCCGCGGTCCCGGTCGGCGGGCGACCGGCAGTCGTAGAGCATCACGATGAGCCAGTCTGCCACGCCCGGGGCCCGTCGGTGTCCTCGGCGTGACCAGGTGCCACGGGCACGGACTCCCGGCGGCGGCGGGCGGTGGCGAACCGGGGCCGTCCGGCCAGGTCCCGGTGCTCCTCCACCGCCTCGTACCGGCCGTCGGCGGCGAGCAGCGCCGGCAGCACCGCGCCGTGCGTGTCGTCGTGCTCGACCCCGAGCACCCCGCCGGGGCGCAGCAGCTCGGCGGCCCGGGCGAGCACCGGCCGGATCACGTCCAGCCCGTCCGCCCCGCCGAAGACCGCCTCGTCCGGGTCGTGCGCCGCCACCTCGGGCGGAACGAGCACCGCGCGCGGCACGTACGGCGGGTTGCACAGCAGCACGTCCACCCGCCCGGCCAGCCCGGCCAGCAGCTCCGGGTCGGTGACGTCGGCGGCCACCACCTCGATCGGCCGGTCCCCGGCGGCGGCCCGGTCGGCGGCGTTGCGGCGCAGCCAGGCCAGCGCGGCCGGCGACCGCTCCACCGCCACCACCCGGGCGGCGGGCGCCTCCTGGGCGACCGCGAGGGCGACCGCGCCCGACCCGCTGCACAGGTCGACCACCAGCGGCCCGTCGCCCGCCCCGGCCGTCTCGCCCGCCCCGGGCCGCAGCCGGGCCTGGTCGACGCCCCAGCCGGCGAGCAGCTCCGTCTCCGGTCGGGGCACGAAGACGCCCGGCCCGACCGCCAGCTCCAGGTGCCGGAAACCGGCGCTGCCGGTGAGGTGCTGCAACGGCTCCCTGGTCGCCCGGCGGGCGACCAGGGCGTCGTACCGGTCGAGCTGGCCGGCGGTGAGGCCGTCGGCCAGCGCCAGCCGCCCCCGGGGCACGCCCAGCACGTGCGCGGCGAGCAGCTCGGCCTCGGCGCGGGACGCCGCGACGCCGGCCGCGGCGAGGGTCCGGGCGGCGCGGGCAACCGCCACCGAGGGCCGAAGCCGTTCTGACCCTTCGGACGGGTGTTGCGGAAGGGAGGTCACGACATAATCATGAAGCGTCGCCGGAGCGCGCCACGAGCTGGTGCGTCGGCGCACACCGACAGGGAGGTCGCGGGTGGGCTGGCTCGACCGGGTCAACGACCAGGTTGACGCCCTCACCCGGGCCCGCACCCTGCAGGAGGTGGACCGCTCCGCCGAGGCGTGCACCCTCCTCGACGGGGTGGCGGGCAGCACCACCGACCCGCACGCCCGGGCGGACGCGCTGATCCAGCGCCTCTCCGCGTTGATCAATCTCGGCCGCACCGCCGAGTTCACCCGGGCCATCGAGGAGGCGTCCGCCGCCGTGCGGGACCTGCCCGAGCCATACCTGCACGGGCACCTCAACGCGCTGGCCGCGCTCGCCGCCCACCACCAGGGGGCGCTCGACCGGTGCGTCACCCACCTGGTCAAGGCCGCGCGGGCGCTCGGCGCGGTGGACGACCCGGACCGGGACACCGCGTGGGGCTGGCACGACCTGGCGATGGCCTACTCGTACCTGAGCTTCCACGGGTACGCCCTCGGCGCCATCGAACGCGCCCGCCAGCTCGGGGTCGCCGCCGGCATCCCCGAGGAGACCTTCGCCGCCCCCGGGATCCGGCTGCGCAACGCGGTGGCCCTCGACCACAACGGCGACAGTGACGGCTGCCTGCGGGTGCTCCGGGACGTCGCCTCCGACCTGGGCCGGTTCCTGCGCGGCGAGCGGGCCGGCCAGCTGCGGCCGAGCAGCCTCGCCGCGTACGGCTACGCCGCCGCCCGGCGGGCGGCGCTGGGCGACCGGGTGGAATGCGGCACCGACGCGGACCCGGCGCGGCTGCTCGCGCACGGCGGGGACAGCGCGCGGGCCCGGGACATGCGCCAGCTCGGCCAGGTGTGCCTGGCCATCGCCACCGGCAACCCGATCGAGGCGGTCACCCGGCTGGACACCGCCCGGGTCTCCCACGAGACCCTCGGCGCCGCCGAGTCGGCGCGGCTGCGCAGCATCGCGTACGGGCGGGCCGGCGACCACCCGGCGGCACACCGGGCCGACCGGCACGCGTTCCGGCTCGCCGCCCAGCGCAACGACCGGCTGCGGGACGTCTACATCGACGGCATCGCCGCCCGGATCGACCACGAGGAGATGCGCCGCGAGGCGGCCCGGTACGAGGGCGAGGCGCTCACCGACCCGCTGACCGGGCTGCCCAACCGGCGCCGGCTGGAGCGCTACATCGCGGCGGTGGTGGCCCGCGGCGAGCGGGTGGTGATCGGCGTCTGCGACCTGGACAACTTCAAGGCGGTCAACACCCGGCACGGCCACCACTCCGGCGACCTGGTCCTCCAGCGCGTCGCCGGAGTGATCAACCGGGTGATGCGCCGGGGTGACTTCGTGGCCCGCTACGGCGGCGACGAGTTCGTGGTGGTGCTGTCGGGCGCCGGGATGTCCGAGGCGGCCGAGGTGGCCCGCCGGATCAAGGCGGCGGTGGGCACGGAGGACTGGGAGTCGCTGGTGCCCGGCACCCCGGTCGGGGTCAGCATCGGCTTCGCCGAGGTGAGCGGCTCCGGCGCGGGCCTGCGCGACGCGCTCGGCACGGCGTTCGAGACCGCCGACCGGGAGATGCTCGCCGCCAAGACCCGCTCTCGCGCCTCCTGAACCCGGGGACGGTTCAGGGACCGGTCAGCGGCGGGTCAGCTCGGTGTCGCCGGCCAGTCGGGCAGCGCGGTCGGCCTCGGCGAGGGCGTCCAGCACGCCGTCCAGCTCACCGGCGAGGGCCAGGTCGAGGTTGTACGCCGTGTAGCCGATCCGGTGGTCGGTGATCCGGTTCTGCGGGAAGTTGTACGTGCGGATCCGCTCCGAGCGGTCCACCGTGCGCACCTGCGCCTTGCGGGCGTCCGAGGCGGCGGCGTCGGCCTGCTCCTGGGCGGCGGCCAGCAGCCGGGCCCGCATGATGCGCATCGCCTGCTCCCGGTTCTGGAGCTGGGACTTCTCGTTCTGACAGGAGACCACGATTCCGGTCGGCACGTGGGTGATCCGCACCGCCGAGTCGGTGGTGTTCACCGACTGCCCACCGGGCCCGGACGAGCGGAACACGTCGATCCGGAGGTCGTTCGGGTCGATGGTGACGTCCACGTCCTCCGCCTCGGGCAGCACCAGGACCCCGGCGGCACTGGTGTGGATGCGCCCCTGCGACTCGGTGACCGGGACGCGCTGCACCCGGTGCACACCGCCCTCCCACTTGAGCCGGGACCAGACCCCGTTGCCGCCCTCCGGGACGCCCTTGGTCTTGATCGCCAGCGAGACGTCCTTCACCCCGCCCAGGTCGGAGTCCTGCGCGTCGATCACCTCGGTGAGCCACCCGTGCCGCTCGGCGTACCGGGTGTACATCCGCAGCAGGTCGCCGGCGAACAGGGCGGACTCCTCGCCGCCCTCGCCGGCCTTGATCTCGACGATCACGTCCTTGGCGTCGTGCGGGTCGCGCGGGATCAGCAGCTCGGCGAGGCGTTCCTCCAGCGCCGGCAGTCCGGCGGCGATCGACTCCGCCTCGGCCGCGAAGGACGGGTCCTCGGCGGCCAGTTCCCTCGCCGCGACCAGGTCGGCGCGGGCCTGCTCCAGCTCGCCGGCCGCCTTGTTCAGCGGCACCAGCTCGGCGTACCGGCGGCCGACCCGGCGGGCGGTGCCCTGGTCGGCGTGGATGGCCGGGTCCGCGAGGCGCTTCTCCAGCTCGGCGTACTCGTCGAGGAGGGCGGCCAGCCGCTCACTGCTCATGCTCGGGGTGCTCCTTCGACGACGAGGACCGGCCGGGGACGGTGACCCGGACGGGGGGCAATACGGACAGCGCCCGCGCCCGGCAGGAAGCCGGACGCGGGCGCCGAACGTGGAGCTACTTGGCCTTCTTGGCCTGAACCTTGGCGTACTTCTGCTGGAACTTGGCGACCCGGCCGGCCGTGTCGAGAACGCGCTGCTTACCGGTGTAGAACGGGTGGCAGGCGCTGCAGGTCTCGACGTGGATGGAACCGCCCTTGGCGGTGCTGCGGGTCGTGAAGGTGCTACCGCAGGAGCAGCTGACCTCGGTGGTCGTGTACTCCGGGTGGATGTTTGACTTCATGTCGCCTCGGTCCTTTCGTGGGTGGTCGCCGGGTCGCCCGTGCGGCGCCGGCGCGTGGTGCGCGCCGGGCTCGGGCGTGAACCGGAACCGGTGGCCGATTGACCAGTGTGCCATGGGCGTGGGCCGACCCGTCAGGCGGGCCGCACAGCAGGTCCGGCTTCGTCAACGTGCCGGTCGCCTCCCGCATTCCCGCCCCGCCGCCCCGCATTCCGGTGCGGGCCGGCCCCCTCTCGGTGCAGGCGTACGCCGCGCGGCGGCCGAGGAGCGCGCGGCGGCCGGGGACGGCGGGCGTACCGTGGACTGATGTCCGATTCGCCCCTGGAACAGCCCGGGACGAGGAGGCCGCCCCGACTCGTCGCCACCCGGGGGCTGCCGGCCTCGGGCAAGACAACCTTCGCCCGCACCCTGCAACCGTCGGTGGTCCGGGTGAACCGGGACGACCTGCGCCGCATGCTGCACGGCGAGCGGCTCTTCACCCAGTGGGCGGAGGCCCAGGTCACCCGGGCCCAGCGGGCCCAGGTGGAGGCGCTGCTGCGGGGCCGGGTGAGCGTGTGCGTGGACGACACCAACCTGCGGGCCCGGACGCTGCGGGACTGGGCCCGGCTGGCCGCCGACTGCGGGGCCGGCTTCGAGGTGCACGACTTCACCGACGTACCCCTCGACGAGTGCCTGCGCCGGGACGCCGCGCGGCCGGCGGCCGACCGGGTGGGCGAGGCGGCGATCCGCCGGCTGCACGACCGCTTCCTGGCGAACCGTCCCCTGCCGCTGCCGGTCCCCGAGGTCGCCCCCGGCGCCCCGGCGCACCGGGGCGCCGCGAGGGCCGAGCCCACGGAGATCGTCCTGGTCGACATCGACGGGACGGTGGCGCTGCACGTCTCCCGCAGCCCGTACGACATGACCCGGGTGGCCGAGGACGTGCCGAACGAGGCGGTGATCGCGGCGGTCCGGGCGATGCACGCCGCCGGGTACGGGGTGGTGTTCTGCTCCGGCCGGGACGCCGCCGCCCGGGCCGACACGGTCACCTGGCTGGCCCGCCACGTGCGGGTGCCGTACCTGGCCCTGCACCTGCGGGCCGTCGGCGACTCCCGCCGGGACGCCGTGGTCAAGCGGGAGATCTACGAACGCGAGATCGAGGGCCGCTACCGGGTGGTCGGCGTGTTCGACGACCGGATGCAGGTGGTCCGGATGTGGCGGTCCCTCGGCCTCACCGTCTTCCAGGTCGCCGAGGGCGACTTCTGAACCGTCCTGCACCGAGCCGTGGCACGGGAAGGGCCCCGGTCGCCGCGTTCCGCGACGGCCGGGGCCCTTCCGCACCTCTCAGGCGGCGGGGGTCCGGGCGGCTGCGGCGGCCGCCCGGGTGAGGGTGACGGTGGCCTCGGCGCGGACGCCGTTGACCGTCACCGCGAGCTGGACCGTCGCGCCCGGACGCAGCGCCGTCAGCACGCCGGTCGCCGGGTCGAACCGGGCCACGTGCCAGGGCCTCAGCCCGATGACCGGTCCGACGAGGACGCTCGGCGAGGCGGACCAGTCCGCGCTGACCGGGGCGGCCACCGGCACGACCCGCCCGCCCGGCTGGGTCAGCGTCGCGGTGACCCGGGCCGGGGTGCCGACCGCCACCGTCTCCGGCGCGGTCAGGGCGAGCTGGTCGACGTGGGCGTGGAGCTCGGCGTCCACCCAGCGGGGGCCCTCGGCGAGCGGGTCGCGGCGGGCCCGCTCGGCCTCGGCCGGGGTGACCGGGTCGACGCCGAACTCCGTCCAGCCGGTGAAGCCGCCGAGCTGCGCCGGGGTGGACGGATTCTTGCCCGAGTTGCCGTTGATCACGTACGGCACCCCGTCGACCCGGTCGGCGTGGAACGCGCCGACGTGGCCGTTGACGACGAGCGCGCCCTTGCCGGTGCGGTGCTGGAAGTCGGCGAGCCACTGCTCGACCAGCGCCGCCTCCTTACGGTCGCCGAGCTGGCTGGCCTTGGCCGGGCTCGGGTCGCGCGGCGGGTGGTGGAACAGCACGGCCACCGAGCCGACGCTCCCGTCGGCGGCGGCCCGGTCGAGGGTGTCGCGCAGCAGCTCGACCTGGTCGAAGCCGCTGCCGCGCAGCGACCCGGCGGACGTGTTCAGCGTGACGAACCGGGTGCCCGCGTGGTCGAAGACCCGCGAGGTGGCCCCGAACGCGGCGGTGAAGTTGCCGATCGGGGCGCCCATGATCTCGTGGTTGCCGGGCACGTAGTAGTAGGGCAGCTCGCCACCCAGCTCCTCGTCGAGGATCCGCCTCGCCAGGGCGAAGTCCGCCGGGTACGCGGTGTCCACGAAGTCCCCGTTGATCACCAGGAAGTCCGGCTTCGCGGCCCGGATCTCGCGCAGCGTGCGGCGGGCCTGGGCGACCAGGTCGCTGTCCGGCGCGGCGGCGACGAACTGGGCGTCGGACATGACCGCGAAGCGCCAGGGCGCCCCGTCGACGGTGCCGTCGCGCAGCACCACCCGGTCGGTGCGCGGCTCCTCGGCCGGCACGTCGACCGTCGGGGGGACCTTCGCCACCAGGTCGTCGATGACGATCTCGCTGGTGTACTGGGCAGCGGCGTTGGTCTCCGCGACGTAGAACCGGCGCACCCGCACCGGGTACTGAACCCCGGCCGGGACGGCGAACTCGACGTACCGCCAGCCGGTCCAGGTGATCAGCGGGCCGCGCAGCACGTGCTGGGTGTCCTGGGCGTCGTGCAGATGCAGGCTGGGCCACTCCCCCCGACCGCTGCCGTTGATCCACATGCCGAACGCCTGCGGCTGGCCGGGCACCTCGATCCAGGCCGGCGGGTCGGCGTACGCGGCCCGGGTGCCGGTGGACTGGCTGAAGTCGTACGACATCTTCAGGCCGGTGCCGGTGCGGCCCGGCGCCGGGGCGACGGAGCCGCTGGCCCGGGCCTGGCTGAACTTCCAGGACGCCGCGTTGTCGAAGGTGGCCACCGGGACGTCGGTGAGCCCGACGGTGACCGGCAGGACGGTGGTCCGGGCCCCGACGCGCACGGTGACCAGGGCGGAGCCGCTGTCGGCGAGCGCCTTCACCGAGAGGTTGCCGTCCTCGGTGGGGGTGACTTCGAGCAGGCTCCGGTCGTAGTCGAGCCGCAGGTCGGCGGGCTCGATCGGGGCGGTGTTGCCCTCGGCGTCGTAGCCGACGACGCCGAACAGGGCGGCGTCGCCGGCCCGGTTCAGCCCGACCCGGTCGGTCGTGGCGTCGATCCGGGCCAACGGGCCGAGCACGGTGAGGTCGAGCGTCCCGCCGGCCCCGCCCCGCCACGCGGTGACGGTGCTGCGGCCGGGCAGGAGGGCCCGGAAGACGCCGTCGCGGTTGACCACCCCGTGGACCGCGGGGTTCGCCCGCCAGGCCGGGGCGCCGGCCGCCGGGCCGTACGTCTCGTCGTGGCCGGCGGCGGTGAGCCTGCGGGTCAGGCCGGGGAAGACCCGGTCGGGCCGGCCGCCCCGGACCGGGGCGACGCCCGGCGCGGCGGTGGGGTCGCTGGTGGTGCGCAGCCAGTAGCCGGTGAGCCGGCCGCTGCCCTTCGGCGCGTAGATGGCCAGGCCGTTGGGCACGGCGCGCTCGGCGCCGTCGGACGGGCTGTTCGCCACCTCGACGGTCGCCTCGCCGGGGCGGCGGGCCAGCAGGGTCGAGGAGCCACCGCCGTCGAGGTTGAGCGCGGTCCACGCGCCCAACTCGGCCATCATCCGGCCCATCTCGGTCTGGGTGACGCCCCGGCTGTCCACCTGCCGGCCGTCCACGGTGAGCATGATCATGCGCTTGCCGTCGGCGGTGAAGCCGACCGCGGTGCGCGGCGCGAGGGAGGCGTCGGCGATGCTCTGCACGGCTCCGTCGCGGACCAGCACGTTGCTGCCGCCGACCGCCGCCCGCAGGGTGCCGCCGTCGGACGCCTTCGGCTGGTACGCCACGCTCACCGCGTCGCCGGGCCGCAGGCCGGCGAGGGCGTCCGCACCGGCGTCCCGGCCGAGCAGCACGGTGGTGCCGGCGGGGATCGGGCCGGCGCCGGCCGCCGTGGTCACCGTCGCGACGCGACCGTCGACCACGGTCACCTCGGCGACGCGCTGCGCGCCCTCCACCGCACGCCCCCGGGGGTACGAGCCCCAGAGCGGGGTGAACAGGCCGACCCCGTTCGCCTGCACCATGTTGTTGAACTGGGTCAGCGACACCGGGCCGGCGGGCAGGGTGGCGGTGCCGTCGAAGTTCACCTGGATCACCCGGCCGAGGCCGTCGGCGCTGATCGCGACGGCGTTGTTGTGCCCGGCGACGGGCGACTGGACCAGTTCCCCGGCGCGTACCCCGATCCCCTGGGCCGCCCCGGAGTTGTTGATGTCGAAGAAGTCGCCGTTGACGGCGGCGACGGCCCGGGACCGGTCCACCGCGCCGCGCAGCGGCTCGGCCTTCGCCACCTCGCCGGAGTTGACGTAGTCCACGGTGACCCCGCCGCTGAGGTCGGCGGTCAACGCGTCGGCGCGTAGCCAGCCATCGGCGTCGTAGCGGTCGAAGGAGGTCAGGTCGAGGCCGGGAGCGACCGGCCGGACGGTCTTCGCGGTTTCCAGGCCACCGGCCGGCTCGACGCCGGAGGCGGCACGGGTGGCGGCGCTGGCCGCGCCCGGGTCACCGGCGAGGGAGACCGCGTCGGCGGCGGCGGACGAGGCGCGGGGGGCGTCCTCGGCGGCGGTCCCGCCGGCCGGGGCCGGGGGTGGGCCGGCCGCGGCCGGCACGGGGCCGGTCAGGGTGAGCAGCGGCGTCAGCAGCAGGACGCCGGCGAGATGAGCGGATCGACTGCGGGTGCGCATGACCGTCAGTCAACCCGACGGTGAACAGAAGTTTCAATAGCTGGCGGCTTAAGCGAAGGAAAACTTCACGTCGGCCGACGCGGCTGACCTGCCCCGCCGACGCGGAAGGGCACGGCCGCGAGCGGCCGTGCCCTTCCGTCGGTCCCTCCGGGTCACTCCCCCGGCGTGGACTTCGCGATCTGCATCAGGAACTCGATGTTGGTGCGGGTCTGCTTGAGCTTGTCGAGCAGCAGGTCCATCGCCGCCTGCGAGTCCAGCGAGTGCAGGACCTTGCGGAGCTTGTGGAGGATGGCCAGCTCCTCGGGTGCGAGCAGGACCTCCTCCTTACGGGTACCGGACGGGTTGATGTCGATGGCCGGGAAGGTGCGCTTGTCGGCGATCTTCCGGTCCAGCTTCAGCTCCGCGTTGCCGGTGCCCTTGAACTCCTCGAAGATGACCGTGTCCGCCATGGACCCGGTCTCCACCAGCGCCGTGGCGATGATGGTCAGCGAGCCGCCGTTCTCGATGTTGCGGGCCGCACCGAGGAAGCGCTTCGGCGGGTAGAGCGCGGTGGAGTCGATACCACCCGACATGATCCGGCCAGAGGCCGGCGCCGCCAGGTTGTACGACCGACCGAGCCGGGTCACCGAGTCGAGCAGCACGACGACGTCGTGCCCGAGCTCGACCAGGCGCTTCGCCCGCTCGATCGCCAGCTCCGCCACCGTCGTGTGGTCCTGCGGCGGACGGTCGAACGTGGCCGCGACGACCTCGCCCTTGATCGACCGCTGCATGTCGGTGACCTCTTCGGGCCGCTCGTCCACCAGCACCACCATCAGGTGGCACTCCGGGTTGTTGTGCGTGATCGCGTTCGCGATCGCCTGGAGCACCATCGTCTTGCCCGCCTTGGGCGGCGACTGGATGAGTGCCCGCTGGCCCTTGCCGATCGGCATGACCAGGTCGATGACCCGGGTCGTCAGGATGTGCGGCTCGGTCTCCAACCGCAGGCGCTCCTGCGGGTACAGCGGAGTGAGCTTGTAGAACTCCGGCCGACGCTTCGCCTCGTCCGGCTCCATCCCGTTGATGGTGTCCAGCCGCATGAGCGGGTTGTACTTGTCCCGCCGCTGCTCGCCGTCCCGCGCCGCACGTACCGCACCGGTGATCGCGTCGCCGCGCCGCAGGCCGTACTTCTTGATCTGGGACATCGAGACGTACACGTCGTTCGGGCCGGCCAGGTAGCCGGTGGTCCGGACGAAGGCGTAGTTGTCGAGCACGTCGATGATGCCGGCGACCGGGACGAGGACGTCGTCCTCGTTCACCTGCGGCTCGCGGCCACCGCCGCCACCACCGCTGCCAGGACCGCCACCGGCGGGACCGCCACCGTCCTCACCACGCTCGCCGCGGCCCCGGCGACGGTCCCGGAAGCGACTGCGCCGGCCCCGCCGGCCGCCCGCCTCGTCGTCGTCGTCGTTGTCGGCGCGCGGGCCCCGGTCGTTGCGGTCGTTCCGGTCGTTCCGGTCGTTCCGGTCGTTCCGGTCGTTCCGGTCGTTGCGGTCGTTGCGGTCGTTGCGCTCACCGCGCTCGGTCCGGTCACCACGATCGTTACGGTCGGTCCGCTCGGCACGCTCCGTCCGGTCACCACGATCGTTACGGTCGGTCCGCTCGGCACGCTCGCCGCGCTCGGCCCGCTCGCCGCGGTCGGTCCGCTCGGTCCGGTCGGCACGCTCGGTCCGCTCGGTCCGGTCGGCACGCTCGGCCTGGTCCCGGCCGCCCCGGCCTTCGCCGCGCTCCCGGCGGCCCTCGCCGCGCTCGACTGGTTCGGTCACGGTCACGGCCGGCGATTCCTCGACGCGCGGCTCGACCGGCCGGGTCTCAGCCGGCTGGGCCTCGACCGGCCGGGCCTCGGCCTTGGTGGCCCGGGACTCGGTAGTGGCGGCGGCCCGGCTGCGCCGGGCCCTGGTCCGGCCCTCGGTCGGCGCGGCCACGGCCGGCTCCTGGGCCCGCTTCTGGTCGGCGCCGGACGGGGCCTGGGAGACCTCCACGTGCACCTCCTCACGGGCGGGGGCAGCAGCCGCGACCTCGGCCCGCGGTCGAGGGGTCCCGGCAGCGGCGCCGCCCTGCCGCTCGGTGATCGCGCTGATCAGCTCGCCCTTGCGCATGCGAGCCGTGCCGGAGATGCCGAGCGACGCGGCCAGGCTCTGCAGCTCCGGCAGCAGCATCGCCGACAGGCCGGTTCCGCTACGCCGACGGCGGACAGGGGCGGCGGCGGTGGCATCGCCAGCGACGTTGGAAACATCCGACGTCACGTCGGTGGTGTCGCTCAATGGATTCCTTCCCTCGATAGGCCGGGACTGCCCGGAGTCGACAAGCAGGTGGCCGGGCGGCCTCGGTGCACCCGCCTCGCATGACGCGTCGCGGGAGACTGTGACACAGCAGCCGGTCGGGTTTCCCGACTCACCAACATCGGTGAGCAGGCCTTGCCGCCTGCGGCGACCTGCGGAAACTGCGGTGCGGCGTGGGCCTTAAGCAGAAGTGACGGGCTGACCGCCGAGAGCTTCGGGGGTGCGCCGACCCGCAGGAAGATCGCATGCTTCGCGGCTGTGCTAAGTCTAGAGCGTAATCAACTCTTCCGACCTGCGGCAACAGGGTCCCGCTCGGCGTGTCCAAGTCTACCCCGTGCGACCCGTGCTCCGTGCACGTCTATTGCCAACCGCAGGGTCCGCCAACCTGTTCCCACGGAAAAGCCCGGGCCAGGCTCGCTCAGCGCCAGCACCGTCGGCCCGGCCCCACTGACCACGGCAGCCACACCGGCCGCACGCAGCGCGCCGACCAGGGCAGACGTGCCGGGCATCCCCTCGGCGCGGTAATCCTGGTGCAGCCGGTCGACCGTGGCGGGCAGCAGCATGGCCGGCTCGGCGGTCAGGGCGTGCACCAGCAGCGCGGCCCGGCCGGCGGTGAGCGCGGCGTCGGCATGCGGGACGGCGCCGGGCAGCGCGGCCCGGGCCACGGCGGTCAGGCCTCGTTCCTCGGGCACGAAGACCGTCGGCCGCACCCGGTCGTCGACGGCCAGCGAGACCGCGCGGGCTCCGGACGGCTCGGTCCAGGCGATCGTGAAGCCGCCGAGCAGACAGGGGGCGACGTTGTCCGGATGTCCCTCGATCTCCGCCGCCAGCCGCAGCGCGCCCGCGTCGTCGAGCCGGGTGTCGCCGTCGACGACCAGCGCCCGGGCGAGCTGCACGCCGGCCACGATGGCGGCCGACGAGGATCCCAGACCGCGGGCCTGCGGGATCCGGTTGACGCATTCCACGGCGAAGCCCGACGGCTGTCCGCCCAGCGCGTCGAAGGTGGCCCGCATCGCCCGGGCGACGAGGTGCGCGTCGCCGCCGGGCAGCTCACCCGCGCCCTGCCCGGTCACCGTCACCCGGACGCCGTCGGGCACCACCTCGGCGGCCACGTCGTCGTGCAGGCCGAGCGCCAGCCCCAGCGCGTCGAACCCCGGACCGAGGTTGGCGCTGGTGGCGGGGACCCGGACCTTTACCGGCCCGGACACGAATGTCGTCGGCACCCGCTCATGCTAGGCCGCCGGGCGGTCCGGCGGCGGTCCGCCCCGGCCCGTGGGATTCGTCCGCCTCCGTTAGCCTGGCCGGGACGATCACAGGGCGGGAGTTGGCATGGATTTTCTGACCTACTCGGCCACCCAGGTGGCCGCGCAGCTCCCGACCCTGCTGGTGCTGGTGGCGGGCCTGACGTTGGCGATCGTCTTCCGCGACCGGCTCGGCCGGCGCTCCCGGTTGCTGCTGGTGTCGGGCGTGGTGGTGCTGCTGGTCGGCACGCTGGTCAGCCTCGCCTGGCTGCTCGCCCTGCCCCGGCTCTACGGGTCCGGGGGCGCCTCGATGTCCGTCGTCACGGTGGCCCGGCTCAACACCGGCGTCAGCCTGGTGCTCGCCCTGCTCCACCCCGCCGGGCTGGGCCTGGTGATCGCCGCGGTGCTGACGGGCCGGCGGCCGCCCGGCGGCGCGTGACCCCGCCGCCCCACCGGGCGGTCAGCGGGCCGGTGCGGGCTCGGCCACCGGGTCGGTCAGCGAGAGCCGCCGGGTGGCGATCCGCCAGCCGACCGCGTAGACCAGCGTGACCAGGCCGCAGCCGGCCAGCACCACCCGCTCGTCCACGATGTCGATCACCCCGGCCACCACGAGCTGGCTGATCGATACGGCGAGCGTCGCCAGCATCATGTCGGTGGCGAATACCCGGCCGCGCAGCCGGTCCGGCACCTCGCCCTGAAGGGCGAAGTTCGACATCACCCAGTTGCTCCCCCCGGCGAAGTGCGCCACGAAGACCAGCGCCAGCACCAGCGGGAACCAGTCGACAACCGAGGTGCCCACATAGGCCAGGCCGTAGAGGGACATCGACAGGGCCAGGCCGGGCAGCAGCCAGGCCCGGTTGGTCAGCACCCGGCGCATCAGGATCGGGCCGACCAGCGCGCCGGCGCCGCGCACCGCGAAGAGCAGGCCGGTGCCGATCGCGCCCACCCCGTACACGCCGGCGAGCAGCGGGAAGACGGTGAGCACGCCGTTGCCCAGGCCCACGGCGGACTTCACGGTGACCAGCCCGAGGACCCGGGGGCGGTGCCCGATGTAGCCCAGCGCCTCCCGGATCGCCGCCCAGGTGCGCTGGGCGGGCACGTCGGCGTCCCGGGGGGCCTGCAACGGACGGCGGATCAGCGCCGCCAGCCCCGCCGCCAGCGTCAGGCCGACCGCGGCCACCCAGAAGCAGACGTACGGGCCGGCGGCGGCGCTGAGCACGCCGCCCAGCGAGGCGCCGACGACGGTCATGGTGCCCCAGGCGGAGCCGGCGACCGCGTTGCCGGCGGCCAGCTCCTCCGGGTCGAGGACGTTGGGCAGGGCGGCCTGGGCGGCCGGGGAGTAGAACGCCTTCGCCACCGCCACCACGGCGATCCCCGCCATCGCCAGCCACGCCGTGCCGGCGCTACGGACGCCGAGCAGCAGCAGCACGCCGAGCAGCGACGCCACGTTGGCCGCCATCATGATCTTCTTGCGGTCGAACCGGTCGGCGATCGTCCCGGTGTACGGCAGCAGCAGCGCCACCACGCCGGTGTCCACGGCCAGCACGAGCGCGCCCCAGACACCGCTACCGGTCAGCGTCGGCAGCAGCACGAGCAGCGGCACCATGACGAACCAGTCGGCGCCGAAGACGACCAGCTCGGCCAGGAAGAGGTTGCGGAAGTTCCGGTTGCGGACCAGGACCGAGGCGGTGGGCGACACGGACCGGAACCCTACTCGGCAACGCGCGGCGGGCTCGCACGGCGCAGCAGCTCGGAAACGGTGACGAAGGTGAAGCCACGGTCCCGCAGGCCGGTGATCAGGTCGGGCAGGCCACGCAACGCGACCAGCCGGCGGGGGTCCCCGACGTCGTGGGCGAGCAGGATGGTGCCGGGCCCCACCCCCGCCACGATCCGCCGGGCGTGGCCGGCCGGATCGTCCGGGTACTGCCGCTCGACCATCTGCAACGACCACAGCACGACCCGGTAGTCCAGCCGGGCGGCGGCGTGCAGCACCGCGCCGCCGAGGTGCCCGTACGGCGGGCGGAGCAGCCGGGGGGCGACCCCGGCCGCCTCGGTGATCGCGTCGTGCGACCGGCGCAGGTCGTCGTGGACCTCGGCGGCGTCGTGCCGGGCCAGGTCGTGGTGCGCCCAACTGTGGTTGCCCACCTCGTGCCGGTCGAGCCGATCGCGCAGGATATCGGCGTGCCGCCGGGCCCGCTGCCCGACCAGGAAGAACGTGGCCGGCACGGCGTACCGGTCGAGGGTGTCCAGCACCATCGGCGTCCAGTGCGGCCGGGGGCCGTCGTCGAACGTGAGCGCCACCAGCGGCTGCTCGGTCCTGGCCGCCCAGACGACCGACACCTCGCCGTCGCCGACCTGCTGGCGGTCGCTGCCGAGCGTGGTGCTGGCCGGGCCGCCGGCCAGGGGCAGGCGCCGGTCGGCGATCCAGGTGCTCTGGGCCGTGGCCCCGGCGCCCAGCACCGCGCCCCCGGCAAGCAGGCCGGCGCGGCGCAGCACGGTCCGCCGCTCCCACCGGCCACCGCCGTCCGCCATGGACCGCTCCGCTCGCCAACGGCCGCCCCACTCGGGGACGACCTCGACACCGTCAGTATGTGACAAGTGAATCCACCGCATCCGGTCGGATGCACGACGAACCCTGCGGCGACCGTACGCGACACGCCCCCACCGGGCGGACCCGGTGGGGGCGTGTCGTGGTCGTACCCGGCTACTCGGCGGGCGGCAGTGGGGACTGCCGGCTCTTCGGCAGCCGCAGCACCTCGAACTGGTCGGTGCCGTCCACCAGGGCCGCGGACGGCACCGGCCGGGCCGGACCCGCTGGCCGGGCCCCGGCCGCACCGGACGGCGCACCCGCCGGCACCGGCTCGGTGACCGGGGCGTCATCCGCGCCGGGCACACCGGACTCCGGCGCCGACCCGCCGGTACGCCGCCGACGGCGGGCCCGCAGCGACTCCTTGGTGTTCTCCACCATCGTGTACAGCGTCGGGACCAGGATCAGGGTGAGCAGGGTGGAGCTGAGCAGGCCGCCGATCACCACGACCGCCAGCGGCTTGGAGATGAAGCCGCCCTCCCCGGTCAGCCCGAACGCCATCGGCAGCAGGGCGAAGATCGTCGCGACCGCGGTCATCAGGATCGGGCGCAGCCGGCGCCGGCCACCCTCGACCACCGCCTCCCGGACCCCCATGCCCTGCGACCGGTACTGGTTGATCAGGTCCAGCAGCACGATCGCGTTCGTCACCACGATGCCGACGAGCATCAGCACGCCGATCAGCGCCGGCACGCCCAGCGGGGTGCCCGTGGCCAGCAGCAGGCCGATCGCCCCGGTCGCCGCGAACGGAATCGAGATCAACAGGATCAGCGCCTGGGTGAGGCTGCGGAACGTCGCCACCATGATCAGGAAGACGATCGCGATGGCGGCCAGCACGGCCAGCCCCAGGTCGGCGAACGCCTCCTCCTGGTCGGCGCTGACGCCGCCGATGCTGACGCTCGCCCCGGGCACGTCGATCGCGTCCAGCTTCTTCTGCAACTCCTGGCTGGTCGCGCCGAGGTTCGCGCCGGTCGCCGTGCCGGTGACCGTGACGCTGCGCTCGCCGTCGATCCGGGTCACCTGCTGCGGCCCCTCGGCCTGGGTGACGTCGGCGATGTCGTCCAGCTTCACCGGGCCGACCGGGAGGGCGCGCAGCTCCTCCACGGTCGTCGGCGGCTTCCCGCCGCCGCGCAGCACCACGTCCTGCTGCCCGCCGTCGAGGGTCACCTGTCCCAGCGGGACGCCCCGGTACACCTGGGCCACGAGCTGCCCGACGGCCGCCTCGCTGAGCCCGACCCGGGCCGCGGCCAGCCGGTCGACGGTCACGTCCACCCGCGGTACCCGCTCGGCCAGGCTGGTGGAGACGTCCTCGACGTCGGCCGTGTCGGCCATCGCCGCCCGCGCCTGCTCGGCCGCCCGGGCCAGCACCTCCGGGTCGGCCGCCTGGACGACGACCGCCAGCTGGTTGGTCGCCCCCTGGGCCCCGCCGAAGCTCAGCTCGCCCGCCTCGGCGCCGAGGGCGTCGAACTCCCGGCGCAGCGTCCGCTTCACCTCGGCCGCGTCGGCGTCGCCGTCGAGCGCCACCGAGAAGGTGGCGGCGTTGTTGCCCCCGCCGCCCGCCCAGGGCTGGTCGCTGCCGCCGACGCTGACCTGGTACGTCTCGACGCCGTCGGTGCGCTCCAGCACCGCCTCGACCCGGCGGGCCGCCTCGTCGGTGGCCGCCAGGCCGGTGCCGGCCGGCAACTGCTGGCTGACGGACAGGGTGTCCTGGCCGGAGTCGTCCAGGAAGTTGGTCTTGAGTGCGCTGGACAGGCCGAAGGTGCCGAGCAGCACCAGCAGGCCCAGACCCAGGGTGATCCAGCGGGTGCCCCGGCCCCGGGTGGCGAAACCGATCACGGGCAGGTACGCCCGCTGCAACGGGCTGCGCAGCTCCTTCTCCTCGGCAGCGCGGCGTGCGGCGTCATCCGTTCCGCCCCGCTTCGGCCGCAGGAACCAGTACGCGAGCACCGGAATCACCGTCAGCGAGACCAGCAGCGAGGCGAGCAGGGCCACCGTCACGGTGATCGCGAAGGGTGCGAAGAGCTGCCCCACGAAGCCGCCGACCAGCGCGATCGGGGCGAAGACGGCCACCGTGGTCAGCGTCGACGCGGTAACCGCGCCGGCCACCTCACGGACCGCCGTGAGGATCGCCTCCCGCTTCGGCTCGCCGTACTCCAGATGTCGTTTGATGTTCTCCAACACCACGATCGAGTCGTCCACCACCCGCCCGACGGCGATGGTCAACGCGCCGAGGGTGAGCAGGTTGAGCGAGTAGTCGCCGATCCAGAGCGCGATCAGCGCCACCAGCACCGAAAGCGGGATGGAGACCGCCGTGACGACGGTGGAGCGGACCGACAGCAGGAAGACCAGGATGACCACGACCGCCATGACCAGGCCGAGCAGGCCCTCGGTGGTGAGGCTCTCGATGGACTTCTCCACGAACGGCGCCTGGTCGAACACGACGGTCAGGTCCGTACCGGAGGCCGAACGCAGGTCGGCGAGCCGGTCCCGGATCTCGTGGGAGATCTCGACTGCGTTGCCGTCCGGCGACGCGGTGACCGCGATGCCGAGGCTGTCCCGGCCGTTGGTACGGGTGAGCGAGGTGGCCGGTGCCAGCTGCTGCTCCACGGCCGCCACGTCGCCGAGCCGGACCGGGGCCGCCTTCGGCGCGGTCGGGGCCAGCACGATGCCCTTGAGGTCGTCGACGGAGCGGACCGGCGTACCCACCTGGACGGTGAGCGACCGCGAGCCGTCGGAGACCGCGCCGGCCGGCACGGCGATGCCGTTGGTCTTCAGGGCCGTGCCGATCGCGGTCGGCGCGAGCTTCGCGGCGGCCAGCTTGGCCGGGTCCGGGGTGACCGTGACGACCTGGTCCCGGGTGCCGGTCACGGCGACCGTGCGGACCCCCTCGATCGACTCCAGCTCCGGGACCACGGTGTCGCGCAGCTTGTCGGCCAGCGCCCGCTCGTCACCGCCGCCGGCCGCGGCGATCACCACGGCCGGGAGGTCGTCGGTGCTGCCCGTGAGGACCTGCGGGTCGACGCCCTCGGGGAGTTGGGCGTCGATCCGGCTCAGCGCGGTCTGCATCTTGTTGACCACGCCGTCCAGGTCGGTGCCGAACGCGAACTGCACCTGGACGGTGGTGGAGCCCTCGCGGGACGTCGAGGTGACCTCCTCCAGCCCGGGGATGCCCTGGAGGCTGTTCTCGATCGGCTCGGTGACCTGGGACTCGACGATCTCGGGCCCGGCACCGGGGTAGACCGCCACGACGAAGGCGCCGGGGAACTCCAGCGACGGCAGGAGTTGCTGCTTCAACGACGGCACGGCGAACAGGCCGAACATCGTCGTGACCACCGCGATGAGGGCGACCAGCCCCCGGTTGGCGAGGCTGAATCTGGCAAGCGACGACATCGGCGTGGCTCACTCCTGAGGAAGAGGGTGGAACAGCTCGGTGAGGGAGAGTCTGCCGCACCAGATCTCTTCTCCCGCGCTGGGGCCTCGTCCGGCGAGCCCGTCCCGGGGTGGCCTGGGGAGCTTCGCCGGCCGTCAGGCCAGGTCGAGCGACCGTGCTGCGGCGAGCGGGTCGTTGGCGATGGTGACCGGGGCGGGAGCGGTGGAGATCGCCCACTCCGGGTCCTTGAGACCGTGGCCGGTGACCGTGCAGACGACCGTGGCGCCGGCCGGGACCTTGCCGGCGGCGGCCTGCTGGAGCAGCCCGGCGACGCTGGCCGCGCTGCCCAGCTCGACGAAGACCCCGACCTCGCGGGCGAGCAGCCGGTACGCGGCCAGGATCTCCCGGTCGGAGACGGCGGCGATCAGCCCTCCGGAGGCATCCCGGGCGTCGAGGGCCTTGGTCCAGCTCGCCGGGTTGCCGATCCGGATGGCGGTGGCGATGGTGGACGGCTCGTGCACCACCTGGCCGTTGACGATCGGCGCCGCCCCGGCGGCCTGGAAGCCGTACATCTTCGGGGCCTTCGTGGCGTTGCCGTCCCGCAGGTCCTCCGAGTACCCCATCCAGTACGCGGAGATGTTGCCGGCGTTGCCGACCGGCAGGCAGTGGATGTCGGGGGCGTCGCCGAGCGCCTCGACGATCTCGAACGCGGCGGTCTTCTGCCCGTGCAGCCGGTCGGGGTTGACCGAGTTGACCAGCGCGACCGGGAAGTCCTGGGCGAGCTTTGCGGCCAGCGCGAGGCAGTCGTCGAAGTTGCCGTGGACCTGGAGCAGCTTCGCGCCGTGCACCAGCGCCTGGGCCAGCTTGCCGAGGGCGATCTTGCCCTGCGGCACCAGCACGGCGCAGGTGATCCCGGCGCGGGCCGCGTACGCGGCGGCCGACGCGCTGGTGTTGCCGGTCGAGGCGCAGATGATCGCCTTGTCGCCGTGCTCCACGGCCTTGGAGACCGCGAGCGTCATCCCCCGGTCCTTGAACGAGCCGGTCGGGTTGGCCCCCTCGACCTTGAGGTGGACGTCACAGCCGAGCCGGGCGGAGAGCACCGGCGCGGGCAGCAGCGGGGTGTTCCCCTCGTGCAGGGTGACGACGGGGGTGGCGTCGGTGACCGGCAGCCGGTCCCGGTACGTCTCGATCAGACCCCGCCACATGTCGCTCTCCTCGCCTCTGCCCGCCCCGCCACGCCGGGGGCACCTCCAGCGTGGCCCAGCCTTCCCGAACCGTGCCTGCCGCACCCGCGCATAACCACCAGGCGAGACGCGAACGCGGCTCGGGCTCCTCAGGCCTCGCCCTCGACCCGCAGCACGCTCGTCACCGATCGGACGATGTCCAGCCCGCGCAGCTCCCCCACGGTGGCGGCGAGCGCGGCGTCCGGCGCCACGTGGGTGACGATGACCAGCTCGGCGTCGTCGCCGGAGCCGGGACGTCCGCCGCCCGTGGAGCCCTGCCGGACGGTGGCGATGGACACGTCGTGCCGGGCGAACACCCCGGCCACGGAGGCCAGCACGCCGGGACGGTCGGCCACGTCGAGACTGATGTGGTAGCGGGTCAGCGCTTCCCCCATCGGCCGCACCGCAAGATCGGCGTACGCGGACTCGCTGGCCGCGCGCACCCCGGCCAGCCGGTTGCGGGCCACCGCCACCACGTCGCCGAGCACCGCGCTGGCCGTCGGCGCGCCGCCCGCGCCCCGGCCGTAGAACATGAGCTGCCCGGCCGCCTCGGCCTCGACGAAGACGGCGTTGAACGCGTCGCCGACGCCGGCCAGCGGGTGGGTCAGCGGGATCATCGCGGGGTGCACCCGGACGCTGACCGTCTCGGCGCCGGTGGCGTCCCGGCCCCGGGCGGCGATGCAGAGCAGCTTGATCGTGCAGCCCATCGCCTTGGCGCTGGCCACGTCGGCGGCGGTGACCTCGGTGATCCCCTCGCGGTGCACGTCCGCGGCGGTGACCCGGGTGTGGAACGCCAGCGAGGCGAGGATGGCGGCCTTGGCCGCCGCGTCGAAGCCCTCCACGTCGGCCGTCGGGTCCGCCTCCGCGTAGCCCAGCTCGGTGGCCTCCTCCAGCGCCTCGGCGAAGCCGGCCCCGGTGGCGTCCATCGCGGAGAGGATGAAGTTGGTGGTGCCGTTGACGATGCCGGTGACCCGGTTGACCCGGTCGCCGTGCAGCGATTCGCGCAGCGGGCGCAGCAGCGGGATCGCCCCGGCCACCGACGCCTCGTAGTAGAGGTCCGCCCTGCCCTCGGCCGCCGCGTCGTGCAGCGCCGCGCCGTCCTCGGCAAGCAGCGCCTTGTTGGCGGTGACCACGCTCTTGCCGGCCCGCAGCGCCTCGACCAGCCAGCCCCGGGCCGGCTCGATCCCGCCGACCACCTCGATCACCACGTCGACGTCGTCGCGCTTGATCAGGCCGAGCGCGTCGGTGGTGAACAGCGCCTCGTCGACCGGCAGGCCGCCGCGGTCCCGGCCGAGCCGGCGGACGGCGATCCCGACGATCTCCAGGGGTGCCCCGATCCGGGCGGCGAGGTCGGCCGACTGCTCGTGCAGCAGCCGTACCACCTCGCTGCCGACCGTTCCGCAGCCGAGCAGCGCCAAGCGAACAGGTGAGCTCATCCGACATCCAATGCGAGCAGGTCCTCTTCCGTCTCCCGCCGGACGATCAGGCGGGCCCGGCCGTCGCGCACCGCGACCACCGGGGGCCGGGGCACATGGTTGTAGTTGCTGGCCATGCTCCGGCAGTAGGCACCCGTGCCGGGCACCGCCACAAGATCTCCGGGCTGCACGTCGGCGGGCAGGAATTCATCCTTCACCACGATGTCCCCGGACTCACAATGCTTTCCCACCACGCGGGCGAGCAGCGGCTGGGCGGTCGAGGCCCGGGAGGCCAGCGTGGCCGAGTACGACGCGTCGTAGAGCGCCGTACGGATGTTGTCGCTCATCCCCCCGTCCACGCTCACGTACGTCCGGATCCCGTCGACGTCCTTGACCGTGCCGACCTCGTAGAGCGTGAGCACGGCGGGGCCGACGATCGCCCGGCCCGGCTCGATGGACAGGTGCGGCACGGCCAGCCGCTCGGCCGCGCACTCGCCGTCGACGATCTTGCGAAGCCGCTTGGCCAGCTCCTGCGGGGCCGACGGGTCGTCCTGGGTGGTGTACGCGATGCCGAAGCCGCCGCCCAGGTCCAGCTCGGGCAGCTCGACGCCCCGGGCGTCGCGGATCTGCGCCTGGAGGGCCAGCACCCGCCGGGCGGAGACCTCGAAGCCGTTGGCGTCGAAGATCTGCGAGCCGATGTGCGAATGCAGGCCGCGCAGGTCGAGCACGTCCTCGTCGAGGACCTTGAACGCCGCTGCGGCGGCGGCCCCGCCCGCGAGGGAGAAGCCGAACTTCTGGTCCTCGTGGGCGGTGGCGATGAACTCGTGGGTGTGCGCCTCCACGCCGACGGTGACCCGGATCAGCACGCCGGGGCGGACCCCGCGCTCGCGGGCCAGCGCGGTGAGCCGGTCGATCTCGGTGAACGAGTCGAGGACGATCCGCCCCACGCCCGCGTCCAGGGCCCGGGTCAGCTCGGCCACGGACTTGTTGTTGCCGTGGAAGCCGATCCGCTCCGGGGGCATCCCGGCGGACAGCGCGGTGGCCAGCTCGCCGCCGGTGCAGACGTCGAGGTACAGGCCCTCCTCGGCGATCATCCGCACCACGGCCCGGCAGAGGAACGCCTTGCCGGCGTAGTAGACGTCGGCGTCGGCGAAGGCGGCCCGGAAGTCCCGGCAGCGCGAGCGCAGGTCGTCCTCGTCGAGGACGTACACCGGGGTACCGAACTCGGCCGCGATCTCGCGGACACCGAGCCTGCCGACGGCGAGCGCGCCGTCGGCGGCCCGGGTCGCGGTGCGCGGCCAGAGCTGCGGCACCAGGGCGTTGACGTCGGCCGGGGTACGCAGCCAGGCCGGCCCCCGGTTGCCGATGTCGCCGTGCAGCGCACCGGCCTCGTGAGCCCGCATCAGCGCTCTCCGCTTCGCGACTGTGGGGCCCGCAAGCTCACTCCTCGTGCTCGCATGTCACATCCTCTCGGGGGCGGAGACGCCGAGCAGGTGCAGGCCGTTGGCGATCACCGTGCGGGTGGCGTCGTTGAGCCAGAGCCGGGCCCGGTGCAGGTCGGTGATCTCCTCGTCGCCGCGCGGCAGGATCCGGCAGTTGTCGTAGAACCGGTGGTACGCCCCGGCGAGCCCCTCCAGGTACCGGGCCACCCGGTGCGGCTCGCGCAGCTCGGCGGCCGAGGCGACCACGGCGGGGAACTCGGCGAGCGCCTTGAGCAGCTCGTTCTCCTTGTCGTGGCCGAGCAGCTCGGGGCGGAACGTGTCGGCGTCGCCCCGGGTCAGCCCCACCTCGGCGGCGTTGCGGCCCACGCTGGCCGTACGGGCCGCCACGTACTGCACGTAGTAGACCGGGTTGTCCCGGGTGGCCCGGGTCCACAGTTCGACGTCGATGTCGATCGGCGAGTCGCTGGAGTAACGGGCCAGCGCGTACCGGGAGGCGTCGACGCCGATCGCGTCGACCAGGTCCTCCAGGTTGACCACGGTGCCGGCACGCTTGCTCATCCGCACCGGCGCGCCGTCGCGGACCAGGTTGACGAGCTGGCCGATCAGGATTTCCAGGTTGGTGTCCGGGTCGTCGCCGAAGCAGGCGGCCATCGCCTTCATCCGGCCGATGTAGCCGTGGTGGTCGGCACCCAGCATGATCACGATGCGGTCGAAGCCGCGCTCGCGCTTGTCCAGGTAGTACGCGCAGTCGGCGGCGAAGTACGTCCACTCGCCGTTGGACTTGCGCAGCACCCGGTCCTTGTCGTCGCCGAAGTCCGTGGTGCGCAGCCAGACGGCCCCGTCGGTCTCGAAGACGTGACCCTGCTCGCGCAGCCGGACCAGGGCCTGGTCCAGCTCGCCCCGGTCGTGCAGGTCCTTCTCGTTGAAGTAGGTGTCGAACTCCACCCCGAAGTCGCGCAGCGAGGACTTGATCTCGGTGAACATGAGCTGTACGCCCTCGACCCGGAACACCTCCTGGGCGGCGGCGTCGTCCAGGGTCAGCACGTCGGGCCGGAGGGCGCGCACCTCGGTGACGATCTCCGCGATGTACTCGCCGCCGTAGCCGTCCTCCGGGGCGGGCTCGCCCTTCGCGACGGCGAGCAGGGACCGGGCGAACCGGTCGATCTGGGAGCCGGCGTCGTTGAAGTAGTACTCCGTGCCGACCTCGGCGCCGGCGGCGCGCAGCAGCCGGCTGAGCGCGTCACCGACGGCGGCCCAGCGGACCCCGCCGATGTGCACCGGGCCGGTCGGGTTGGCCGAGACGAACTCCAGGTTGAGCCGCTGGCCGGCGAGCGCGTCGCCGCGCCCGTACGCCGGGCCGGCCTCGACGATCGACCGGGCGAGCTGACCGGCGGCGGCCGCGTCGAGCCGGATGTTGAGGAAGCCCGGTCCGGCGATCTCCACCGACTTGACCCCGGGGGCCCGGCCGAGCTGCTCGGCCAGCTCGGCGGCCAGTTCCCGCGGGGGCACGCCCACCTTCTTGCTCAGCTGGAGGGCGAGCGTCGAGGCGTAGTCACCGTGCTCGGGATTGCGCGGTCGCTCGACGACGGTGCGCTCCGGAAGCGCCGCGCGGTCCAGGCCTCGGTCGGCGAGGACGGCGTGGGCTGCGGAGAGGACGGCGGCGGCGAGTTCTGCGGGAGTCACCGAACCATGTTATCGGGGGTAGACTCGGGCACTCGGCGGCGACCCTGCGCGTGATATCCGGCCCGCCACCCACCCTGACCGACCGACCTGACGAGGCACGATGAGCATCAGCACCCCGGGCGGCCCAGAGCGCCGTCCGACCGTGGTCACCACCGGCAAGAAGCCGGCGGCGGGCCGGCCCGCGTCCGGCGCCAAGCCCGGGGCCGGCAAGTCGACGGGCGACAGCCCACGCCCCACGGCGGGAGGCAAGGGCAAGGGCCCCCGCAAGCCGATCGCCCCGGTGAAGGTCAGCCAGGGCCGGTCCTGGGGGCCGATCGCGCTGTTCGTCGCGGTCGGCGTGCTCGCCGTGGCGATCATCGGTTACGGCGCGTGGGCCTCGTTCGAGGGCTCGAAGTCGTGGGAGAAGCGGGCCGCCGACATCAGCGGCATCGTCAACTTCCGCGACTCGGACCCGGAGCTGGTGAAGGGCAGCAACCACCAGGCGGGCTCGATCAAGTACGCGCAGTCCCCGCCGGTGGCCGGCCCGCACAACGCGACCTGGCAGAACTGCATGGGCGACGTCTACGAGGCCCCGATCGCCAACGAGCACGCGGTGCACAGCCTGGAGCACGGCGCGGTGTGGATCACCTACCGCCCCGACCTGCCCGCCGACCAGGTGGCGAAGCTCAAGGACAAGGTCCAGGGCCAGGAAAAGCTGATGCTCAGCCCCTACGAGGGGCTGGACAAGCCGATCTCCCTCCAGACCTGGGGATATCAGCTCAAGGTCGACAACGCCGACGACAGCCGGATCGACGAGTTCGTCAAGACGCTGCGGGTGAACGCCTCGATCGAGGGCCCGACCGCCAACTGCGGGCAGCCGGGCATCACGGCCACCGGCACCACGCCGCGTGACGGCACCCCGATGCCCACCCAGTGATCCGGACAGCGAGGACGGGGACCCGATGACCGCACCCACGACGACAGACCGCGACCTGGCGGGTGGCCCGCTGACTGACGACGGCGGCCGGCCGGCCGGGCGCCGGTTCGGCGTCCTGGTGGTCGCCGCCGCCGTCGTGGTCGGTCTCCTCCTCGGGTACGCGGGCGGCCTGCTCACGCCGAAGCTCACCCGACCGGGTGACGCCTCGGCGGAGGCGGGCTTCGCCCGGGACATGACCGGCCACCACGCCCAGGCGGTGGAAATGGGGCTGATCGCGTTCCGGCAGGGCACCGACCCCGAGGTGGTCAGCATCGGCGGCGACATCGCCACCGGCCAGCAGGGCGAGATCGGCACCATGCAGACGTGGCTGCGCTCCTGGGGCCTCGACCCGACCGGGTCGCAGCCCCGGATGGCGTGGATGCCGGACGGCGAGGCGGCGGTTCGCGACGGGCTGATGCCGGGGATGGCCACCCCGGAGGAACTGGCGAAGCTGCGCGCCGCCCAGGGCCGGGAGCTGGATGTCCTGTTCCTGGAGCTGATGATCGACCATCACACCGGCGGCGTCCACATGATCGACGGCATCCTCGACGTGAGCGACGAGTCCGACGTGGTGCGTACCGCCCGGACCATGAAGAACACCCAGCAGACGGACCTCACCAACCTCAGGGCCGCCCTCGCCCGGCTCAAGGGCTGAGGGTCCCGACGACCCGGAAGGCCCGCGCCCCCGCCCCTCCGGCGGTCGGCGCGGGCCTTCCGTCTGCCGCCGGCACCCCACTCCGACGACTGCATGTCCGATTAGCCGCTTTGGCGACGCAACGCCCGATTGCTGCGCTTGATGGACTTTTCTACCCACATATCGTGACCAGTTGCGATTCGGGCTCGTTGCGCAGGGCGTGGGGGTTGCACTCAGAGACGCAGGGCGCTCGGTCACCAGCTGGTGCCGGCGCCACACCATCGGCGGTGACGGAACGGTGGCAGCCGTCCGTCGCGGACAGCGGCAGGGCGAGCCGGGAACGCTCAGCCGCGAACAGGAGCTGGAACTGATCGACGTCCTGCGGGGCGTCCACCCCGACGAGTTCGGCCTGGACGAGGAGCTGTGGACGCGACAGAGCCTCACCACGCTCATCCAGCGCCGCTTCGACCCGGCGATGGACGTCGGCGCCGTCGGGGCGTACCTGCGGGCCTGGGGGTTGGGGCCGCGCGAGCCACGCGAGCGCGCCTGCGGCCTCTGCGTCAGCGCGGTCGAGCGCTGGGTGCGCCTGGAGTACCCGGCGATCACCCGGGCCGCCCAGGAACACCTGGCCGAGGTCTACTGGCTCGGCCGGGTACGGCTGCGCGGGACGATGCCGGCGGCCGACGTGGTCTCCGCCGTCTCGTCCCGGGGCCGGGTCCGGTTCATGGTGACCACCCCGTCGGTCGACCCGCCGCTGCCGCGGGACTTCGTGCTGCGGCTCAGCGGGGCCGAGGAGCGGCCCGTGCACCTCATCGTCGACGGCTCCTGGCCGAGGAACGAGTGGCCGCGCCGGCTGCCCCGGCGGATCGCGCTGCGCCCGCTGCCGAGCTGCGGACGCGCGGTCGCGGCCTGAAGCCGCAGGCGGCCCCGGCGGGGCGGTGCCAGCGCAGCCCCCGTCAGGGCCGGCACCGCCCCGTCGACACGAAGTCGCTCACCGGGTACCGATTCGGCGATCGGCGGGGCCATTTGCTAGTCTTCTCCAGTCGCTGAGCCCCCGTAGCTCAGGGGATAGAGCACCGCCCTCCGGAGGCGGTGGCGCAGGTTCGAATCCTGCCGGGGGCACACTTGCTAGGAAATATCTGACCAGCACAAGAAGGCCGCCGACCAGGGCAAACCCGGTCAGCGGCCTTCGTCGTGTCCGGCCGTCAGCGGCCCCCTGGCGGGTGTCTGTGCCGAAGTGGTGCCCGAGGTTCCGGCGCGGGTCAGTCGCGACCACCCGGCCCGTTCGGCTACCTGGATCGGCGGTACCGGCGCCCACTGGCGCACAAGCACCCGCAGCGGGGGCAACAGCGGCGAGTGCGTCACGGTCGCCGGCAACCGCTGAGGGCCGCCCACATCGACAGCCGATCACGAAACTCGATGGCGGGGTTATCGCCGGATGACCGCTTCAGCGGCAGCACTCACATCATCTACTAGACGTACTTCCACAAAGCAAGATCTAGCGCCGGAGACGCAGACGGCGACGGCGAAGGCGACGGAGCTGGCGAAGGCGACGAAGTTGCTCCCGGGCAGGTTTTCAGGATGACGATCGCGCCGGCCGACGGCTTATCCCCGTAGATAGTGAGACACCAGGGGCCGCCTGCCAAGTTGCTCAAGAGCCTTCCGTCGTTGTTAAGGGTCCACTGTTGATTCTGCAAGCCGTGGCACCCCCAGTTGACGACCGAAACTCCGTCGGCGGCTGTACCGCCGTAGACGTCGACGCATCTGGTGGTGTCGGCTTGGCTCACAAGAGTGCTACTTTCACCGCCAATTGTCCACAAGTTGTTTTCGACCGCAGGGTCGCATGGCATGACGACCAACGGTGCGCCATCGTACGCGTTACCGTTATAGAGCGTCAGGCACATATTGGTGTCCGGGTTCTGCAGCTGATGGTAGCTAGCCTGGATAGTTGCCCTGCCGTTCGGATCGGCAATGTCCGGTTGCGCTGTCGCTCCGGCGGTTGGCCACACCAGCAGGCTCACGGCGAGAATAACCGCCCCAAACCCTGCTGCGAAGGCGCGGCTGCCGCGGTGGGAGTGAATCATGCATTCATCCATTCGTAGAGGTGAATGTGTTCCACAAGTATCCAAGCAGGAACGAGGGGTTGCAATGGCTGGTCGAACATTGCCGTCCCCAATCCTGCGCAATCGGGCACGATCAAACGCTTGCCTGCGCGTTCAGCACGCCGGGCACGAAAACGATCATCACTCGAACGAGGACGCAGGCGCCGGGCTCGATCCACTGGCGCGACAGTGGGGTGATCTCAACAAGGATTGCGGCACCGATCGGGATGACATGCAGATAACGCCCATAACGGCCAGGGCTGGATGTATGCGTGGAGCCATCGTGGACACGAGCGTTGACCTGCTTTGCGTGGCCCTCCCGGTCCGCTCCTCCGCCATCACAACGCGAGACAGCCGCGCGCGGCCGGCGACGCTGTCCTCGCCAGTGGCGACGATGCCCTGGTGGCGATTGCAAGGAATCAACCACCCCTCCAGCCGGGTTGACGATTTCCTGCGAAATCGCCGGGAATCTGCTGGAGAACCGTTGGTCAGGCGGTTGGGGCCGTGCCAAACTCCCCGGCATTCCAAGCGAGCCCGCCGGAAGGAACAGACCATGCCATCGCTGCCAGCCCAGGACCATGCCCGTCTCCCGATGGACCGACGCCGGTTGCTCGGCCTGGGCGTCGGCGCGGTCACCGCGGCGGCCACCGGCGCGGTGGTCGGCGGTTCGCCCGCAGCGGCCGGCTCGCCCGTGCAGGGCAGGCCGGACGGGCCGTGGTCGTCGGGGTTCGCCCTGCTGGGCGACACACAGATCGACGTGGATCTTCCTGAGCGGACCGAGGGGGTGCGCTGGGTGTACCAGCAGATCGCCGCGGCGAACGCGCCGATCGTCTGCCACGTCGGAGACCTCGTCGAACATGGCTCGGTGGCCGAGTACGACACCTATCTGGGCACCATCCCGGCGACGCTGCGGCCCCGGATCCGGCACGTGCCGGGCAACCACGACTGGCGGTGGGACAGCACCGCCGGTAAGCGGTACGGATCGCTGTTCGGGCCGACCCGGTACTCCTTCGACTTCGACGGCCTGCACTTCGTCGCGCTGGACCCGAGCCACCTGCTCCAGGAGCCGGGCGGGTTCGGCGAGTCCGGCATCCAGTGGCTGACCCGCGACCTGGACAAGGTCGCGCCCGGGGTGCCGATCGTGCTGCTGTGCCACTTCCCGTTCGGCGGCGACAACTACTACGTCTCCGACCAGGAGCGGCTGCTGAAGCTGCTCGACCGCTACAACGTGCGGGCCATGTTCGCCGGGCACGTGCACGAGGAGCAGGTACAACGGTTCAACGGGGTGACCCAGCTGGCGGTCGACGACACCCGTGGCGCGCCGATCTACTACTGGGTGCAGCGCGCGGCCGGGGCCGCCGGCCCGGTGCTGAAGGTGACGGCCGTTCGGCGGGCCGCCGACGGCAGCGCCGAGTCCCGGCCGGTGCTGGACATTCCGCTCGCCGGCCCGCGGATCGCCGCGGAGCAGCGACCCCAGGCGGTCTCGCTCGACCCGGCCGGCGCCGCGCTGGCCGTGTCGGTACGACTCTCCCCGCACGTTCGGGCCGCCAACGTGCAGGCCAAGCTCTACCCGCAGCACACCTACGGGCTCAAGGACGCCGGCCCCTGGCGGAACCTCTCCCCCGACTCCGCCGGCCGCCGCTACACCGGTGGCCTGGACATCACCGCGCTGCCGCCCGGCGAGCACCGGATGACCGTACGGGTCACCGACCCCGACGGCGCCTGGCACGAGCAGACCCGCGCCTTCGCTCTCCCCGACGCCGGCCGGCGACTGCGCTGGAGCGAACAGCTCGGCGCACCGGTGCAGGCCGGCCTGGCCGCCCGGGACGATCTGCTGGTCGCCGCGACCACCGGCGGGACCGTCATCGGCGCCCGGCCCACCCGCCGTGGGCTGCAGCGGCGCTGGCAGACCCGGATCGGCCCGGTGCACGGCCGGCCGGCGTTCGCCCCCGACGGCGGGACCGTCTACGTCCCCTCCGACGACCACCGCCTCTACGCCCTCGACCCGGCCACCGGGCGGCGCCGGTTCGCCCACGACGCCGGCGCCCCGGTGCTCGGCAGCCCGCTGGTGACCACGGTCGACGGCCGTACCCTGGTCGTCCTCTCCGCCGGCCAGACCCGGCAGGCCGTCGACGCGCGCTCGGGCGAGACGGTGTGGAACGTGGCCGGACGAGGCATGTTCGCCGGGCGCGCGGCCGGCGACGGTGCCCGCGTCTACGCCGGTGCCGGGGACGGCAACGTCTACGCTCACGACGCCCGAACCGGTGCCGCGCTGTGGTCGTTCTCCACCACCACCCGCGCCACCACCTACAGCCGCCTCATCTACGGCCCCTGGGCGGACACCTTGGAGGTGCTCTCCAACGGCCTGCTCCTGGTGTCCACCGTGACCAACGCGTTCGCGCTCGACCCCGCAACCGGCGAGCCCCGCTGGTCGATGGCCGGCTCCTACATCTACGCACCCAAGCTGCTGCTCGACAACGGCGACGTGCTCATGTTCGACGACGGCGGTCGCACCGCCTCCCGGGTGGACCCGGCCACCGGCCAGGCCCGGTGGACCACCGGCCTCGGCGCCCGCCCGGTCAACACCGGCGCGGCGATCCACGGCAACGTCGCGTGGACCCCGACCACCACCGGCCTGCTGGTCGGCCTCGACCTCACCACCGGGTCGGTCCGGACCCGGCTCCAGCTCACCACCGCCGCGTACTGCTACAGCCCGCCGGTCGTCATCGGCGACATGCTCCTCGTCGGCGACCAGGACGGCCTGCTGCACGGCATCGCCGTGGGCTGACCGCCCGGTGGCGCGCCGCCCGCCCCGCCGGTCAACGGGGGCGGGCGGCGGGGCCGGATCCCTGCTCCTCGGCACGCCGGGCGCGGGCGCGGCGCTTACCCTCGTGCATGGCCTGCACCCTGGCGACCGGGATGCCCCGGCCCTGCTCCACCAGGTCGGCGGGAAGGCGCTGGGGCGGCGGCATCGACCCGGTCCACGGGTCACCGTCGGCGACCAGGGCGGGGACGGTCCGCACGGTGAAGTCGGCCGGGGCGACCGCGTCGAGGTCGTCCCAGCCGACCGGGAAGGACACCGGCAGTCCCGGGCGCAGCCGAGGGCTGTACGCGGCCACCACGGTCGCCCCGCCTGCCCTGGTGGAGTCGACGAAGACCCGGCCGCCCCGGTCCTCGCGGATGAAGGCGGTGGTGGCGAGCGCCGGGTCCAGCCGTTCGGCACGGACGGCGAGGGCCCGGGTGGCGGCGGCCAGTTCCTCGACGCCCGTGCCCGGCTCGACCGGAACGAACACGTGCAGCCCTTTCGCCCCGCTGGTCTTGACCGCCCCGGAGAGCCCGGCGTCGGCCAGCGCCTGCCGGACCAGCCGGGCGGCGGCCACGACCGTACCGAAGGCGGCCCCCTCCGGCGGGTCGAGATCCAGCACGAGGTGGGTCGGGTGGCCCGGGCGCTCGACGGTGGCCAGGGTCGGGTGGTACTCCACGGCCCGCTGGTTGGCGAACCACAGCAGCGTCCGCCGGTCGTCGCAGAGGGCGTACGACACCTCGCGGTGCGACGCCTCGGCCCAGACCGATGCCCGGCGCACCCAGGCCGGGGTGTACTTCGGCAGGTTCTTCTGCATGAACGGGGGCTGACCGCGCAGCACCCGCACCACCGACAGTGGACGGTTCCGCAGGTGCGGGACCAGCCTCCCGTGCACCGCGTCGAGGTAGTCCACCAGGTCCCGCTTGGTGGCCCCGGTCTCCGGGGCCAGCGGCTGGTCGAGGTTGGTCAGCGACACCCCGTCCCGGGTCTGCTCCGCGCTGCTCATCACCCCACCCTTCCGGCCCGGCCGCCCGAGGGCAACCGGAACCGGGACGCGGGCGTCGAAAGGCGGCCCTACGCCGAAGGCGGGGCGTACGGGTTCCTGCCGGCCCGGACCGCGTCGAGCAGCGCGGCGGTCCGCGCCCTGATCGCCGCGTACGGGCCGGCGCCGTAGCTGACCCGGGCCGCGCCGAGCCGGGCCAACTCCGCCAGGCTCGGGGCGTCGGGCCTGAAGACCAGGTTCACCGGGGCGTCCGCGCCGGCCACGAACTCCGCGATCTGCTCCGGGTCGGTCAGGAAGATCGGGTAGACGCAGTCCGCCCCGGCGGCCCGGTAGCGCCGGGCCCGGCGGACCGCCTCGGCGGTACGCCCGGCCGGATCGCCGGCCTCACGCAGGTACAGGTCGATCCGGGCGTTGAGCACCAGCGGCACCCCGGCCGCGTCGGCCGCGGACCGGACGGCGGCGAGCAGGCCGGCCTGCTCCTCGGCGTCGTACAGCGCCCCGGTGCGCGGGTCGGAGTCCTCCAGGTTGCAGCCGACCGCGCCCGCGGCGAGCATCCGCTCGACCAGCTCGGCCGGGCTCAGACCGTACCCCCGCTCCAGGTCGGCGGTGACCGGGACCGGCACGGCGCGGGCGATCCGGGCGACGGCGGCGAACATCTCGTCGACCGGGGTGGCCTCGCCGTCGGCGTACCCGAGGGACTCGGCGACCGCGGCGCTGCTGGTGGCGACGACCGGGAAGCCGGCCGCGGCGACGGCCCGGGCGGACCCGGCGTCCCAGGCGTTGGGCAGGACCAGCGGGTCGCCGGTCTTGTGCAGGGCACGCAGCGCGTCCGCGCGCTCGGCGAGAGTCGATGAGTTTTCCGTCATCACCGCATCATGGCAGCCATCGGGGCGACGGCTGTTCTTCGAAAGAGCCGTGTCTCGTCGCCGCGCCGTACCCGGATCCGATCCCGGCATCGGTGTCGGATGGTGACGAACGGGTACAGGGAACCCCGGAAACGGCGGGCTGTGGCGAACGCCACCCGACTTCTCTGACCGATCGGTCAGGCCTGACCGATCGGTCAGGCATGCTGGTGGGCGGGAGGTGGCCGACATGGCTCGGGTGGTACCGGAGACGCACGCCGAGATTCTCGCCGCGGCGGCGCGGCGGTTCGCCGTGACCGGATACAAGGGCACCTCGTTGCAGGACATCGCCCGCGAGGTGGGCGTCTCCAAGGCCACCGTGCTCTACCACTTCGCCAACAAGGAGGCCCTGCTCAGCGAGCTGATGGCCCCGGCGATCACGGTGCTGCACGAGCTGGACCACCGGTTCGCCGGGCTGACCGGCCCGGATGCCCAGCGGGTGGCCGGCGAGGGCTTCGTTAACCTCGCGGTGCACTTCCGGCGGGAGATCGCGCTGCTCCGCGGGGAGTTCCCCGAGCTGCTCCAGCAGCCGGCGTTCGCGCACGTGCACCAGCTCTCCGAGCGGCTCATCGCGGCCCTCGCCGGCCACTCGACGCGCCCGGCGGCCCGGATCGCGGCGCTGGTCGTCCTCGCCGGGATCGCCGAGACGTGCGGCGAGTTCGACGACGTCGCCGACGACGAGCTGCGCGACGCCCTGCTCGGCCTGGTCCGGCGGGCACTGGCACCTCCCGACTGACCTCCACCACCGTCACGTTCACCAACGATCGAGGAAAGAATCTGATGGCGACCCTGTTGTACCGGCTCGGCCGAGCCTCGCTGCGCCGCCGACGGCTCGTCGCCGTCGTCTGGCTCGTCGTGCTCGTCGGCCTCGGTCTCGCCGCGGCGACGCTGCGCGGCCCGACAACGAGCAACTTCACCATGCCCGGCACCGAGTCGCAGCAGGCGATCGACCTGCTCAGCGAGCGGTTCCCGGAGGCCAGCGGGGCCACCGGCACCATCGCCGTGAAGGCTCCGGCGGACGGCCAGCTCGCCACGCCCGAGGGGCAGGCCCTGGTCAAGCAGGTGACCCAGGAGGCGGCCACCCTGCCCGGTGTGGTCGGGGCGGTCGACCCGTACCAGGCCCAGGCGATCACCCCGGACGGCCGGTACGCGCTCATCCAGGTGCAGTTCGCCGGCCGC
Source organism: Micromonospora sp. NPDC002296 (assembly GCF_040296145.1). Classification (NCBI taxonomy): domain Bacteria; kingdom Bacillati; phylum Actinomycetota; class Actinomycetes; order Micromonosporales; family Micromonosporaceae; genus Micromonospora; species Micromonospora sp. NPDC002296. The sequence continues at coordinate 11,349 of NZ_JBEOWQ010000011.1, read as the reverse complement.
GCGGACGACGTCACCGACGCCCAGCGCGACGCGTACGAGAAGGTGGGCGCGCAGGCCGCGGCGCAGGGCTGGCAGATCGCCCCGGGCGGCGAGGTGCTGGGCGGCGAGCCGGAGATCGGCTCGACCGAGGCGCTGGGCGTGCTGGTGGCGGCGGTCGTCCTGGTCATCACGTTCGGCTCGCTGGTCGCGGCCGGGATGACCATGCTCAACGCGCTGATCGGCGTCGGCGTCGGCATGGCCGGTCTGTTCGCGCTCAGCAGCGTCATGGAGCTGACCAGCACCGCGCCGATCCTCGCCCTGATGCTCGGCCTGGCGGTCGGCATCGACTACTCGCTGTTCATCACCTCCCGGCACCGGCAGAACCTGATGGAGGGCCTGTCCCCCGAGGAGGCCGTCGGCCGGGCGGTCGGCACCGCCGGCTCGGCGGTGGTCTTCGCCGGCGCCACCGTGGTCATCGCGCTGGCCGGCCTCGCGGTGGTGCGGATCCCGTTCCTGACCGTGATGGGCCTGGCCGCCGCCGGCACGGTGACCGTCGCCGTGCTGGTCGCGATCACCCTGGCCCCGGCCCTGCTCGGCTTCGCCGGCACCCGGGTGCTCCCCCGCAAGCTGCGCAAGACCGAGGCGGCGGCCAACGGCGCGGACCCGACCGGGACCCCCGAGGCGGCGGCCGCGGCGGAGGACCGGTCCGGCTTCGGGTTCCGCTGGGCACGCCTGGTCACCCGGCTGCGCGTACCGGTGATCCTGGTCGCTCTGCTCGGCCTGGGTCTGCTCGCGCTGCCCGCGCCCGACATGCGGTTGGCCCTGCCCGACGCCAGCACGGCCGCGGCCGGCTCGCCGGCCCGGGTGAACAGCGAGCTGATCCGGGAGGGCTTCGGGCCCGGCTTCACCGGCCGGCTCGCGGTCCTCGTCACGTCCGGCTCGCCGGAGGCCACGGCCGCCGCCGCACCGCAGGTCGCGCAGCTCGTCCAACAGACGGACGGGGTGCTCGCGGTGGCCCCGCCGCAGGCCGACCGGACCAAGCGCACCGTGCTGATCGGGGTCATCCCCAAGAGTGGTCCGACCGACGAGGCCACCGAGAAGCTGGTGCACGACATCCGCCAGCGGGTCTCCGGCGTCACCGGCGCGGACGTGCTGCTGACCGGCGCGACCGCGATCGGCATCGACGTGTCGGAGAAGCTCTCCGACGCGCTGCCGGTCTACCTGGTGCTCGTCGTCGGGCTGTCGATCCTGCTGCTGATGCTGGTCTTCCGGTCGATCCTGGTGCCGGTCAAGGCCGCCCTGGGCTTCCTGCTCACGGTCGCCGCGACGTTCGGCATCACCGTCGCGATCTTCCAGCAGGGGCACCTGGCCGACCTGGTCGGCCTGGACACCCCGGGCCCGCTGGTCAGCTTCCTGCCGATCCTGCTCATCGGCATCCTGTTCGGCCTGGCCATGGACTACGAGGTCTTCCTGGTCTCCCGGATGCGGGAGGACTTCGTGCACGGCGACACCGCGCAGCAGGCCACCGTGAACGGCATGGGACACGGCGCCCGGGTGGTCACGGCCGCCGCGCTGATCATGATGGCGGTGTTCGGCGGCTTCGTCTTCCTCGACGACCCGATCATCAAGTCGATGGGCTTCGCGCTGGCCATCGGCGTGGCCATCGACGCCTTCGTGGTCCGGATGACCATCGTCCCGGCGGTGATGTCGCTGCTCGGCAAGGCGGCCTGGTGGATCCCCCGCCGGCTAGACCGGCTGCTGCCCAACGTGGACATCGAGGGCGAGGGGCTACGCGCCCACCTCGCCGAGAAGAAGCCGGCCGACGCCTGACCGGTCCGGCCCCGGGCCCCGCACCGCCGCTGACCCGGCGGGGCGGGGCCCGTCCGGCTCAGACCCCCGCCGGGTACGTCTCCATCTCCCCGAACGAGGTGAGCGCGGGCAACGGGTGCAGCGCGGTGGTGTCGTCGCACCAGACGAAGGCGTCGTAGCGCTCGCCCAGCCGGGTCGGCACGTAGTTGCCCCAGGACTCGAAGGTCGGGTCGTAGACCACGCCGATCGCCCGGTGGTCGTGCTCCTCGGTGACCCAGCCGGGCTGGTCCGGGCCGCCGAAGACCAGCACCGCGCGCTCCGGCATCAGCTCGTGCAGCCGCCGCTCGACCGAACCGGGCCGGGCCGGCGGCACCACCATCGCCTCGGCGGGCGACCCCCACCGGGGAGCCGCCACCGCCGTCCCCCGGTAGCTGCCGAAGCCGACCAGCACCACGTCGTCCGCCCCGTGCCGTTCCCGGGCCAACTGGCCGATGTTGATCAGCCCGTCGGCGGCCATGCCGGTGGCCCGGGCGTCGCCGACGTGGGTGTTGTGCGCCCAGACGACACCCCGGGCGTCCTGGCCGTGGAAGTCCAGCAGTCGGTCCAGGGTGTCCGCCATGTGGATGTCCCGCACGTTCCACGACTCCGGGCCGCCCGCCACCATCGCCCGGTAGTAGCGCTCCGCGCCGGCCACCACCTCCGCGTTCTGCCAGGCCGAGAAGCGGTCCGGGCCGTCCGAGGCGGCCCGTTCCCGGGTACGCGCCAGCAGCTTGATCACCTCCTCCTCGCAGCGGGCCGAGACGAACCGGCTCGCCGCGCCGTACTCCTCGACCCGCCGCCCGTACGGCTCGAAGCACCGGTACGCCTCCTGCGCGGCCTCCAGGGAGGTCGGGTCCTCCTCGCCCAGGTAGTCGAAGATCGCCTGCATGGACTCCCAGAGGCTGTAGACGTCCAGGCCGTGGAAGCCGGCCCGCCGTTGGGCCGGCTGCTCCAGGTTCCACGCCCGCAGCCAGCGGCAGAACCGGGCCACCTCGGCGTTGGCCCACATCCACGTCGGCCAGCGCTCGAAGCGCTCCAGGGCGGCCTGCGGGTCGGCGAGGCCGTTCGGGGCGGCGGTGACCGAGCGGTGCACCCGCTCGCAGTCGGGCCAGTCCCCCTCCACGGCGACGAACGAGAAGCCCCGCTCGGCGATGAGCCGCCGGGTGAGCTGCTCGCGTAGCCGGTAGTAGTCGTGGGTGCCGTGCGTCGCCTCGCCGATCATCACGATCCGGGCGTCCCGGATCCGCTCCAGCAACGGATCGAAGTCGCTCGGCGCGCCGAGCCGCTGTACCAGCATGTGCGCGGCTACCCGGCCCCGTTCGGGGCAAACCGACGGCCGCCGCGCCCCGCCCCTCCGTACGACGCGGACGCCTACCCGCCCGCCCCGTCGGTCCCGAGTCGGGACGGGCATGTCCTGCGGTGCAGCGGGTAGTGGGCTGGTATGACGGTCAGCGGAACGGAGTTGCAGGAGTACCTGGCCGGGCTCGACTACCCGGCTTCCCGGGAGGACCTGGTCCGTTGGGGGCAGGAGAACGGCGCCAGCACGGAGGTGTTGCAGATGCTCCGCGCACTGCCGGCTGGGGAGTTCAGCTCTCCGACCGAGCTGGGTCAGGCGCTGAGCGGTCTCGCCTGACAAGACGAGCCGACGCCCGAAGCCGACGGGTGCCGCTCACGCAGCAGGCGGAAGAGGGTGAGCCACCGCTCGGGCCCGGGTCGCCCCCGGCACGGGCGGTACGACCGCCGGTCAGCCCGGGAGGGTGACGGTGCGGCCCTCGGCACGGGCGGTCTCGGCGGCGTCGAGGACGGCCACCACCTCCCGGCCGAACCGGACGTCGCAACGGTGGTCCCGGGCACCGGCGTCGATCTCCTCGACGAGCTGGTCGATCGCGGTGGAGAGCGCGGTCAGCGCGTTGCCGTCCCCGGGCGGGACCTCCAGCACGCCGTTCTCCCCGAAGAAGACGAAGTCGCGGGTGGTGGCCTCGGGCGGCGCGTCGAGGGTGAGCGACACCGTGCTGGTCGCCCCGCCGTCGTGGGTGAGCAGCAGGTGGACCAGGCCGCTCGGCCCGTCGGTGGCCGCGACCCGGGTCACCCGGCCGAGCACCGGCAGGATGATCGACAGGGCGTGCGGGCCGATGTCCCACAGCGCGCCCCGGTCCCGCCGCCACTGCGACGCGCCGTACGGGTTGCCGGGCTGGAAGATGGACGTGAACATCGTCGCCCGGGCGTGCTGCCAGCCGCCGGCCGCCGCCGTCGAGGCGAGGAAGCCGGTCACGTTCGGGTGGAACCGCTGGGTGAAGAACACCACGGAGGCGACGCCGGCCTGCCCGGCCGCGGCGACCACCCGGTCGGCGTCGGCGAGGGTGAGCGCCAGCGGCTTGTCCAGCAGCAGGTGCCGGCCGGCCGTGGCGGCTCGGACGGCGATGTCGGCCTGCACGTCCGGGGGCAGCGCCACGGCGACCGCGTCGCAGGCGTCGATCAGCGCGTCGACCTCGGTGAAGACGGGCACCCCGTGCCGCCGCGCCAGCTCCGCCGCCTTGTCGGGGTTGCGGCCCCAGACCCCGGCCAGTTCGGCGCGGGGGTGCGCGCCGATCGCCGCCGCATGCGTCTCCGCGGCCCAGTGGCCGGTGCCGAACAAGCCGAACCGCAGCACGTGTACTCCCGGTGTCGTCGCCGGCCACGGCGGTCCCGTGGCCCTGATCCACGCTAGTCGCCCGGCCGACCCGACGCAGCCGACGGGTCCGGACCGCACCAGGTCAGGCCCGCGGAGCGGACCCGGCCAGACCGCCGGACCGGACCCGGCCAGACCGACGGCGGGTGGCGGCGGACCGGTCCGGGGTGAGTACTACACCGGTTAGTAGGCTGTCCCGGTGACCGAGACTCCGACCCCGGTGCCGTCGATGACCAGCATGGCCGCGGCCGGCTCGCCGGTGGACGGGATCCTCGCGACGGCGACGATCGTGCTGTCGCTCGTACTCGCGGTGTGGGCGCTGGTGGCGGCGATGCGCAACCGGTCGCCGGACCGGGTGCAGTTCGCCGGCCTGGCCGTGCTGGAACTGGGCCTGCTCGCGCTGACGGTGGCGGCGCTGGTCGCGCTCGGCGGCGGCGAGCGGCCGGGCGAGCCCGGCGCGTTCTTCGGCTACCTGGTGACGCTGGTCTTCCTGCCGCCGCTGGCCTGGGTGCTGGCCCGGATGGAGCCGACCCGGTGGGGGTCGGCGATCATCTGCGCGATCTGTCTGGTGACCCCGGTCGTGGTGGTCCGGCTCCAACAGACCTGGGAGGTGCTCGGTGGTTGAGACAGAATCACCCCGGCTGGCCACCAACTCCGGGCCGGGCCGGTTGCTGATCGCCGTGTACCTCTTGTTCGCCATCGCCGCGACCTCCCGGGCGGGGTTGCAGATCGCCACGAAGTTCGACGAGGCGCCGGTGGCGTACCTGCTCTCGGCGCTGGCCGCGCTGATCTACATCGTGGCCGCGGTGGGGCTGGCCCGGGCCGGTCACGCCGGCCGGCGGGTGGCGCTGGCCTGCTGCTCGGTGGAGCTGGTCGGGGTGCTCGGCGTCGGCGTGCTCAACCTGGCCGACCCCGCGCTGTTCCCCGACGAGACGGTCTGGTCGGGGTTCGGCAGCGGGTACGGCTACATCCCGCTGGTGCTCCCGGTGCTCGGCCTGCTCTGGCTCTGGCGCACCCGCCCCCACCCCCGCTGACCCCACCCCCGCGCAATCTCACGGAAAGAGTGGGCAGGGGACGCGAAATGGCCGCTCCTTCCGTGAAGGAGCGGCCATTTCGCGGGGTGGTGGGGTCAGGACTTCGGGCCGCCCGCGACGTAGATGACCTGGCCGGAGACGAAGGACGCGCCCTCGCTGGCCAGGAACGAGATGGTGTGGGCCACGTCCTCCGGGCGGCCCACCCGGCGTACCGGGATCTCCGACTCGGTGTGCTTCTGGAGCGCCTCGAAGTCCACCTTCATCCGGGCGGCGGTCGCGGCGGTCATGTCGGTGACGATGAACCCGGGGGCGACCGCGTTGACGGTGACGCCGAACGGGCCCAGCTCGATGGCGAGGGTCTTGGTGAAACCCTGCATGCCCGCCTTCGCGGCCGCGTAGTTGGCCTGGCCCCGGTTGCCCAGCGCCGAGGTGCTGGACAGGTTGACGATCCGGCCCCACTTCCGCTCGACCATGTGCTTCTGGGCGGCCTGACTGAACAGGAACGCGCCGCGCAGGTGCACGCCCAGGACGGTGTCCCAGTCGGCGTCGGTCATCTTGAACAGCAGGTTGTCCCGGAGCACCCCGGCGTTGTTGACCAGCACGGTCGGCGCGCCCAACTCGGTGGCGACCCGCTCGACGGCCGCCTCGACCTGGTCCCGCACGGAGACGTCCGCGCCGACGCCGAGGGCCCGTCCGCCGGCCGCGACGATCGCCTCCACGGTGTCCCTGGTGGCCGACTCCTCGATGTCGACCACGGCGACGGCCAGGCCGTCGGCGGCCAACCGGCGGGCGGTGGCCGCCCCGATCCCCCGCGCGGCCCCGGTGACGATCGCGACCCGTTGCTCCTCGGACATGCCTACTACCTCCCGGTAACTTACGGCGACCACCGGAGCCTAGCCCACCCCCGGAGTCAGTAGGCGGCCCCGCGACAGAGGCGGATCCAGCGGTAGCCGTACCCGGCGAGCTTGAGCGAGTCGAGCTTGCCCACCTCGCCGTAGCTGCGGTCGGCGAGGACGTCCGTCGGCAGGTCCGCCTCGCCGGCGAGCGTGCCGAGGTCGACCTCGACGTCGTCGGTGCCCAGGTTGTGCAGGAAGACCATCGTCCCGGTCGGGCCGTCGGCGCGGTGGGCGAGCACCCCGTGCGGCATCGGCACGTCGATGTGGGTGGTCGAGCCGGAGCCGATCTCCGGCGCCTCGCGCAGCGTCCGGATCATCCGCTCGAACCAGGACAGCAGCGACCTGTGGTCGCCGCGCTGGGCGGTGACGTTGACCTTCTCGTACGAGAAGTCGCCCTTGTCGATCACCGGACGGACCAGCTTCTCCGGGTCGGCCGTGGAGAAGCCGGCGTTCGGCTTGTACGACCACTGCATCGGGGTACGGATCGCCTCCCGGCCGGGCAGCGAGAGGTCCTCGCCCATCCCGATCTCCTCGCCGTAGCGCAGCACGGGCGTGCCGCGCAGCGAGAACTGGAGCGCGTACGCCAGCTCGACGCGCCGCCGGTCGTTGCCGAGCATCGGGGCGAGCCGGCGGCGGATGCCCCGGTCGTAGATCCGCATGTTCTCGTCGGGGCCGAACTCGGCGTACACCTGGTTGCGCTGCTCGGTGGTGAGCCGGGACAGGTCGATCTCGTCGTGGTTGCGCAGGAAGGTGGCCCACTGCCCGCCGGTGGGCAGGATCGGGGTGTCCCGCAGCGCCTCGATCACCGGCTCCGGGTCCTGGCGGGCCAGGGCGAGCACGAGCCGGCCGTTGAGCATGAAGTCGAAGAGCATGTGGATGCGGTTGCCGGAGCCGCCGCCGTCGCCGAAGAAGGTGGGAAGCTGGTCTGGCTCCACGTTGGCCTCGGCGAGCAGGACGGCGTCGCCGCGCCGCCACTGGACGTGCTGGCGCAGCTCGGTGAGGTACTCGAAGTCCTTCGGCGAGTTCGGGTTCCCCGGCTCGGTCAGCTCGATGATGAACGGCACCGCGTCCATCCGGAACCCGGAGACGCCGAGCTGGAGCCAGAACGAGACGATCTTCTTGACCTCGGCGCGGACCTCGGGGTTGTTGAAGTTCAGGTCGGGTTGGTACTTGTAGAACCGGTGGTAGTACCAGGCCTTGGCGGTCCGGTCGTAGCTCCACGTCTCCTTCTGCTCGCCCGGGAAGACCATGCCCTGGTGCCGGTCGTCCGGCTCGTGGTCGGACCAGACGAACCAGTCCCGGTACGGCGAGTCGGGCGAGGACCGGGCGGACTGGAACCACGGGTGCTCGTCCGAGGTGTGGTTGACCACCAGGTCGATGATCACCCGGATGCCCCGGTTCTGCGCCTGGTGCAGCAGCTCGGCGAAGTCACCGAGGGTGCCGAACCGGGGGTCCACGTTGTAGAAGTCGGTGACGTCATAGCCGTCGTCCTTGTTCGGCGACGGGTGGATCGGGTGCAGCCACAGGCAGGTCACCCCCAGCCGGGCCAGGTAGTCGAGCCGGCCGATGAGGCCACGGATGTCACCGACCCCGTCACCGTCGGAGTCCGCGTACGTGTCGATGTCGAGGCAGTAGACGACCGCCTCGGAATACCACCTGTCACCCATGCCGACGTACCTTCTCCGATTCCGGCTCCCGGCAAACGCGAACAAATTCCGGGCGGTAGCGTGCCGGCCATGGGGGTGGAGTCGGAGGCCGGGGACCGGGACGTCGACTGGGCCGAGGGCCGGTGGCTGCACCAGCCGGTGCGCGCCGAGCCGACCCCGGACGGCGGGCTGGTCGTCGAGCCGGGCGCGGGCAGCGACTTCTGGCGGCACACCAGCTACGGCTTCGTGCACGACGACGGCCCGGCCCTGCTCGCCCCGCTGCCGCCCGGCACCGCCGTGGAGGTCACCTTCCGGCTCGACCTCACCGGGCAGTTCGACCAGGCCGGCGTGCTGGTCCGGGTGGACGAGCGGAACTGGGTCAAGGCCGGGGTGGAGTTCAGCGACGGGCAGCCACAGGTCGGCGCGGTGGTCACCCGCGACGTCTCCGACTGGTCGGTCGCGCCGGTGCCGGAGTGGGCGGGCCGGGAGGTGACGGTCCGGGTCAGCCGGGCCGGGGACGCGCTGACCGTCCGGGCGCGCGCGGGCGACGAGCCGTGGCGGCTGGTCCGGCTGGCCCCGCTCGCCCCGCTGGCCGAGGCGTCGGCCGGGCCGTTCTGCTGCTCGCCGAGCCGGGGCGGGCTGGTGGTCCGGTTCCTCGGCTGGCGGCGGGGCCCGGCGGACGCGGCGCTGCACCCGGAGGACTGAACGCGGGGGTCGGCGGGCGGGCCGGTCGCCGGCGGTGTCCAGCCGGCCCGGCGACGGCTCGGGGATGCCGGCGAGGAACGCGGCGGGTGTGATCGCCTCCGAACTGGGTATCACCTTCCGATCCCCCCGACGGCCCGCGGAAGGACAACCATGGCCCTCGCCCAGAACGTCGATCCGTCGCAGTTCACCGGGCTGACCGGGTGGGTGGCCAGCGTGATCGACTCGCTCGGGGCGGTCGGGGTGGCCGCGCTGGTCGCCCTGGAGAGCATCATCCCGCCGATCCCGAGCGAGATCGTGCTGGCCATGGCGGGCTACCTCGCGGCCGAGGGCCGGTTCAACCTCGTCCTCATCGTGGTCGCCGCGACGGTCGGCTCGGTGGTCGGCGCGCTGGTGCTCTACTGGCTCGGCGCGGCCGTCGGCGAGGACCGGCTCAAGCGGTGGCTGGACCACATCCCGCTGGTCGACCGGGACGACCTGGAGAAGGCCGACCGATGGTTCGAGCGGCACGGCCGGTGGGCCGTGCTGATCGGCCGGGTGGTGCCGGTGGTGCGCAGCCTGGTCTCCATCCCCGCGGGGGCGAACCGGATGCCGCTGGTCGAGTTCGTCCTGCTGACCACGCTGGGCAGCGGGGTGTGGAACGCGCTGATCGTCGGCGCCGGCTTCGCACTCGGGTCGCGCTGGGAGGAAGTGGACCAGTACAGCAGCTGGTTCAACTACGCGATCTTCGCCGTCTTCGGCGTGATGATCCTGAGCTGGGTGGTGAAGAAGGTGCGCCGCCGCCGCGCGCGGCGCGACCGGCAGTCCATGACCACCGGTCGCTGACCGCACGCCCGCCCGGCCGTGCCGGGGCGGTACCGCTGCGTCGGCGGTGCTGCTCAGTTGTACTGGGCGGTGATGCTGGTGAACTCCCAGGTGTTCTGGGCGATGCCGGAGCAGTGGGCCACCACTCCCCCGCCGGCGCACGGCCGGTCGCGGTTGACGGCCCAGAAGGTGAACCGGGACAGGCTGCGGGCCTTCGCCCAGTCGCGGATCTGCGTCCAGGTCGCCGGGGAGGTCAGCTCCTGCTGGTCGGACAGGCCGTTCATGCCGGAGATGCCCATGTGCGTGTACGCGGCGGCGTCGGACCAGCCGAAGGCGGTCTTCAGCGCGTTCTTCAGTCCTTCGGCCGCGTTGACGGTGCTCTGGTACATGTTCGCGCCGCCGGCGAAGTCGAACGGCATGATCGTGAACGTGTCGATGTTCGCCCCGAGCGCGGCGGCCTGGTTGATCAGCCGAATGCCGTAGTAAGACGGCCCGGTGGTCGTGGTGCCGAAGGTGACGATCGTCTTGATCCCGGGGTTGTTCTGCTTGACGATCTTCAGCGCGCCGAGGATCCGGTCCTGCACCGCCTCGTTCTCGAACTCGTCGCTGTTCTCGATGTCGATGTCGATCGCCTTGAGCCCGTACGCGTTGATCACCTGCTGGTACGCCGCCGCCAGGGCGCTGGCCGACGAGCAGTTCGGGCCGAGCTTGTTACCGCTCCACCCGCCGAAGGACGGGATGACGTCGCCCCCGGCGGCCCGGATCGCGGCGATGGTGTTGGCGTGCGCGCCGCCGGTGAGCGGGCCGCTGCCGTCCCAGGCCGGGGTGCAGCCGCCGCCGGAGAGGACGAACGCGATGGTGAACCATTTGATCCCGGTCGCACCCATCACCGTCGAGGGCGCGGGCGGGTCGCCCCAGCCCGGGTAGAGGTACGGCGCGGCGGCCATCGGGGCGTTCCCGCCGCTGCAACCGGTGGTGGTGGCGGAGACTGCCGGCGACTTCGCCGACTCGCCCGAGGAGTTGTACGCCGCCACGGTGTAGTTGTGCGCGGAGCAGACGGCCAGCCCGGACACCGTCGTCGAGGTGCCGGGAAGGGTGGCCTTGACGGTGGTGCCCTCGTACACCCGGTAGCCGGTGACCGTGCCGGACACGGCGTTCCAGGCCAGCGAGACCGAGGCGTCGGTGGTGCCGGTGACCCGCAGCCCGCCCGGGGTGGCCGGGCCGCCGGGGTTGCCGCCGCCGGTGCAGGAGCCGCCGTTGACGGTGCAGTTGGTCGGGTCGCCGGTGCCGACGACGACGAACCCGAACGACGTGCTGGCGCCCGGGGCGAGGGCGCCGTTCCAGGACTTGTTGACGGCGGTCACGTGCTGGCCGGCGGTGGTCATCGTGGCGTCCCAGAAGGTGCCGAGGGAGTTGCCGGCGGGCAGGTCGAACTGGACGTTCCAGGAGCCGATGCTGGCCGAGGTGTTGTTGGTGACGGTGAACTTCGCCTCGTACCCGCTGCTCCAGCTCGAGGTGCGGACGAAGGCGGCGGTGGCCGCCGACGCGGCCGGCGGGGCCACGAGGGTGGCCGCGACGACGGCGGCGGCGAACGCGGCGGCGAACGTCGCCGCGCGGGGGAACCGGAGTTTCACGTGGCCTCCATGGACCGGTGGTGGGGGTTTCCGCCCGAGGGGGGCGGGCGGGACCGCCCGCCCCCCCCCGGGGGGCCCCGGGGGGTGGGGGGGGGGGTGGTAAGAAGACCACACAGCATAAAAAAACTCAACACACCA
>NZ_JBEOWQ010000010.1:171472-179932 GCF_040296145.1 Micromonospora sp. NPDC002296 | reverse complement strand
GGTGGACTGCCCGGGCATCGCGGTGGTGCGGTCGATCAGTGGATCAGGAGAAGCGGACCTTGACCGAGGTGCCGTTCTGCTCCAGCACCTTGATCTTGGTGCCGGTGGCCGGGACCTTGACGCCGTGGTTCGGCAGCTCCGGGTACCAGTACTGCTTGGTGTCGTCGAACAGCGGCTGCGCGGCCTGGCCCCGGACGTACTGGGCCTGACCGTTGATGTGCAGCGTGAACGAGTCCGCCTTCTTCAGGCCGAACGTCGCGTCGTAGACCTGGACGCGGGCCCGCCACGGGTTGCCGGTCAGGTTGTAGATCGGCTGCGGGTGCGAGTCGATGATCATGTTCCGACCCTCACCCGGGTGCTCGAACGTGTCGTTGTCCGCGAACCGGAGGTTCCAGTACGAGATCAGCAGGCCCTCCTGGTACGCGTAGTGGTCCACGTAGTCCGGGCGGGTGTTCGCGTAGCCGAAGTAGTACGGGCCGGTCTTCAGGTACTTGTCGTACGAGACGTACGTCCGGTTGCCGGCGATGTAGTAGTTGTCGAAGAGCCGGGTGTAGGTCCCCGCGACGATGCTCCAGCCCTTGGCCACCCAAGCGCCGGTGCCGGTCTCGGCACCGTCGGTGGACAGGGTCTGACCGTCGGCGGTCACCGTGATGTTGTCGCCGAAGAAGCCGCCCTCGGCGACTCCCCCGTCGGTGAGGTAGTGGAAGCGGAACTGCACGACCTGGCCGGCCAGCGAGTTCAGCGGGATGTTGATGTCGGTCCACCGGCCCGCGCTGCTGCCGCTGAGGCCCGGCGTCGGGTCGGTGTTCGACACCGGCGGGATCGGCCTGCCGTCCACGGTGCCGGGCAGCGCGCCCCAGGTGGCCCCGCCGTCGGTCGACGCCTCGAAGAAGAGGTAGTCGTAGCCCGACTCGATGGCGAACCGGCCCTTGAGCGACAGGGCCGCCGAGGTCTTCCCGGTGAGGTCGATCGTCCTGGTCAGCGTGGTGTCCAGGTCGTCGTCGTTGCCGGAGAAGAACTGCTTGGCACCCTCGAACGGCTGGCCGTAGTCGAAGGTGTACTCCCGCTGCGGGAGCACCACCACGGCAGCCTGCGGCTTGGCGGAGTTGTACTCCTGCGGGCCGAGCTCCAGGGTCTTCTTCTGGCCGGCCTTGACCACCTCGTAGTCGAGCCAGCCGAGCTGGAGCTTGTTCCAGGCGCCGAGGTCGCCGCCGCGGTCGCCGATGCCGGCGTCCTCCTTGGCGTTCAGCCGGCTCTGGGCCATCAGGGTCCAGTGCTCGTTGTTGTTGTCGCCGCCGTTGAGGTTGTTGTAGTCGTCCGGCAGGCCCAGGTCGTGCGCGTACTCGTGGTAGAAGACGCTCCGGCCGCCGTTCTCCGGCTGGACCGTGTAGTCGCGGATCCAGATGCCGGTGTTGCCGATCTGGGTGCCGCCGATCGGGAAGTTCACCGGGCCGGTACGCGAGGTGTTGTACGCCGACCAGCGGTGGCTCCAGATGGCGTCCTCACCCTGGTGCGGGTCGCCGTCGGCCTGGTCGCCGCCGGAGTGGACGATCTGGAAGTGGTCGATGTAGCCGTCCGGCTCGTTGAAGTCGCCGTCGCCGTCGTAGTCGAACCGGTCCCACTGGTCGTAGGACTGCATGTCGGCCTTGATCTGGGCGTCGGTGCGGCCCTTGGCCTTCTGGTCGGCGACCCACTGGTTGGCGGCGTCGCGCACCAGGTCCCAGGCGTTCTGGCAGTTGTTCGCCGCGCAGACCGCCGGGTCGCCCGTCGGGTCGTTGTCGGCCTTCGGGTCGTTCGAGCGGCCGTACCGGGCGGCGTTGTACTTGACCTTCACCCAGTCGGTGACCTGGCCCTCCACGGTGTAGCGCCCGGAGGACTGGGACTCGTAGTACTGCTTGACCGACTCGTCGCCCTGTCCGGTGCCGAAGTACAGCTTGCGGAAGTAGTCCGCGCTGTAGTTCGCCTGCCACACCGTCGAGTTGTCGACCGCGCGGTTGGGCTGGGGAATCTGGTTGTGCACCGGCCCGTTGAAGGTGGTCGGGCCCGCGATGGTCGGGTTCGTGTCCTTGTCCGGGTACGCCGGGTCCCGGTCGTCGCCGAACTCGGCCAGGATCACGAAGATCTTGTCGGTCCGCTCCCGGGCCAGCTCGACGTACTGGTCCTGCTGGCCCGCCTTGGCGTTCCGGGCGCCGGCGGCCGCCGCCGCGCTGCCGGCGGTCTCGCCGACCTTGACGACGGTGCTGCCGTTGATCTTCTGCGCCTTGGCCCGGCCGGAGAGGACCTCGCTGAGTCCCTCCTGACGAAGCGCGCGGCGCTTGTCCTCGAGCTTGTCCGGCAGATCGTGATCCGCCTGGGCCTCGGCGGCCGACGGGGCGGTTGCCGGGAGCTTCGGAGCCGGCGCGGCGCTGGCGGACGTGCCGACCACCAGTCCCGTCGCCGTCAACGAAAGCCCGAGCAGACCCACTGCGACTTTCCGCACGTGGTACCTCCGGTGTGAGGGAACCGACCCAACGGGGGTACGGGCCGGTGAGAGATCCCACTAGTGGGACCAATGGTGAACATAGAGTCTCCCGGGACGGGTGGGAAGACGCGTACGTCGATTTGTTGCAAACTTTTGTTGGGAATGCGTTCCACCGTCACACCCCTGTCGCTCTCCGAACGGTTGAACAGCGTGGACGCCGGGGCAGGAATTGCAGTGACAGATCTCGATCAGTAGGCATCGACGCAGACGGAAGGGGCCGGTGGCGTCGCCGCCACCGGCCCCTTCATCGATCAATGGATCAGTTGCTGACAAGCAGGACCATGTTGTCGGTTGCCTTCTTGCCCTGCGTCACAATCGTGATCTTGGTGCCGGTGCCGGCCACCTTCACCGAGTTCTGCGGGTTGCCGGCCGTCCAGTAACGGTCGACGTCGCTGTCGTTGAACACCGGGTTCGGGTTGAGCTTCGGCACGGTGACCGCCACCCCGTTGAGGTGGAAGGTCTGCGCCGGCTTGACGAACCAGCTGAACGTGGCGTCGTAGCCGCTGCGCCGGTTGGTGATGGCGCGGTCGCCCACCTTGATCTGGCCCGGGCGGACGTCGACCGGCAGGTTGAAGCCGAAGCCCGGGTGCTGCGAGGTGTTGTTGTCGCCGTACGCGTAGTTCACGTACCAGATCAGCAGGCCGGGCTGGTTCGAGAACCGCTCCACCCAGTTCGGGCGGGTGTTGGCGAAGCCGTAGTTGTACCCGCCGGTGCGCAGCGTGTCGTCGTACCCGAGGTACGTCCGGTTCTCCGCGATGTAGAAGCGGGGGTACGAGTCGGTGACCGAGCCACCCATCCGGGTGAAGCCCTTGGCGGTCCACGCGGCGTCCAGCGTCTCCGCGCCGTCGGTCCAGGTGGTGGCGCCGCCCTTGACCAGCGAGATGTTGTCCAGGAACGCGCCGGCCAGGTGCACGCCGCCGTCGCTCTGGTAGCGGTAGCGGAACTGCACGCTCTGCCCGGCGTACGCGGACAGGTCGTAGGTCAGGTCGACCCACGCGTCGCTGCTGGAGCCGTCGACCCCGGTCTCGCCGGCGTCGATGAGCGAGTTGCTCAGCGGCGCCCAGGTGGCGCCACCGTTGGTGGACACCTCGGCGTACAGGTAGTCGTAGTCCTCTTCGATGTCGTACCAGGCCTTCGCGGTGATCGACGCGGACGTCGTACCGGTCAGGTCCAGCTGACGGGTCAGCGTGGTGTTCAGGTCGTCGGCGCTGCCGCCCCACCACTCGTTGGCACCCGCGAACGGGGTGTTGTACGAGGTGGTCTGGGTCTGCGGGGGCAGGTTCACCACGGCCGCCTGGGCCTTCGGCCCGTCGCTGTCACCGGCCGGACCGATCGGCAGGATGGTGTTGCCCTTGCCGTACTCGACCGTCGAGTGGTTCAGCCAGCCGAGGAAGAGCTTCGACCACGGGTCCATGTAGCCCGGGGTCGAGCCGATGTCGTCGGTGCCACGGCTGAGCCACGAGCCCGAGGCCATCAGGCTCCAGAAGCCCACCCCGTTGTCGCCGCCGTTGGTGTCGTACAGGTCCGGCAGGCCGAGGTCGTGGCCGTACTCGTGCGCGAAGACGCCGAGGCCGCCGTTCTCCGGCTCCGTGGTGTAGTCACGGATCCACATCCCGGTGTTGCCGATCTGCACGCCGCCGGCCAGGTTGCCCGCCGGGCCGGCGCTGCCGGCCAGGTTCGGGAACGCGGCCCACCGGTGCGACCAGATGGCGTCCTCGCCCTGGGCGCCGCCGCCGGCCTCCTCGCCCTCGCCCGCGTGGACCGCCTGGAAGTGGTCGACGTAGCCGTCGGGCTCGTTGAAGTCGCCGTCGCCGTCGAAGTCGTACCGGTCCCAGACGTCGAACTGCTCGAGGTAGTCCTTGATCTGCTGCGGCGTCTTGCCGGCCGCGACCTGCGAGTCGTACCAGGACGTGGCGCTGTCCTTGACGAAGTTCCAGTAGCCGTCGGCCTCGGAGATGGCGGGGCTGCCGTACCGGGACTCGTTGAAGGGCACGGTGACCCAGTTGCTCACGTCACCGCCGACGGTGTACCGGCCGCCGGACTGCTTGAGGTAGAAGTCCCGCATGGACTCGTCCGCGCCGTAGAACATGTCCATGTAGTGGGCCCGGTTGAAGTCGGACCGCCACAGGGTGCTGTTGTCGTCGGTGGCGCCGCCGTCCCAGTTGCGGTCCGGCGCGGCGATCTGGTTCACCTGCGGGCCGGCGGTCCCGCCGGTGCGCGGGTCGGTCTGGTTGCCGAACTGGACCAGCATCGTGAAGATCGGATCGGTCTTCGGGGCCTGCTGGTACTCGACGAACTTGTCGTTCTTGACCTGGATGACCTTGGAACCGTTGCGGGTCTGGAGCTTGACCTTGCCCTGCAGCAGGTCGGCGATCGCCTGCTTACGGACCTCCTGGTGCTGGTCCGCCTTGGCGTCGGGAAGGCTGTCGCTGCGGCGCTCCGCCTTCTCGGCGCCCGGGGTCGGCTCCGCCGTCGGGGCGGCGGACGCCGGGGCCGTGACGACGCCGGCCGCCAGCAGCGCGGCCGCGGCCGAGGCCAGGCCCGCCGTGACTCGTCTCCTCAAAGATCCTCCTTTGTGGACTGTTACATGACAGGCACGACCGGGGTCGAGGCTGTCATGGGTGCGTCTGCCACCCTGGCAGAGGAGTCGGTCGTTGTCACTGTCCGGTGAGCGCGGACAGCCGATCAGGACGTCCGGCAAAGGTCGGCAAATCGGGGCCAGGGCGACGCGATGCGACCTGACCTCACATTACGTTTTGGCCACGATCACCCGGCGTGTCGAGGGTCGTGCGGGTCCCGTCGACGGAGCGCCGCCCGACCGGGGGCACGCTTCCCGGACGACGCAGGCGGGGCCCGCCCGGAGCGGTGTGCTCCGGACGGGCCCCGCCCGATGTTGCGACGCGCCTGAGGGGTCAGGGCCGCGCCGAGGTCACCCGCACCGAGGCGACGGTGTTGTCCGACGTCGCCTGCTTGACCGTGAGCGTGACGCCGAAGTGCACGTTCTGGCTGGCGGGGTTGCCGTTGCCCAGCACGATCGCCCCACCGCCCAGCACGACGCCGTAGAACGACCGGGCCGGCGTACCGTCCGGGTTGACCACCCGGGTGGTGTACGGCGCGTTGCCCCGCGACGGCAGCACCACGGAGGCGTCGTTGTCCCGGGCGTACGGCGACCCGTTGCGCATCTCGATGCCCGGGTACCAGGTCTTGGCGTCGGTGAAGCCCGGCACCGCCGGCTGCGCGGGGAAGCTCGTGCAGTACTCGCTGTACGGCTCGCCCGCCGCCTCAAGGCACTCGGTGAACGGCTTCGTCTTCTTCAGGCCGAACGCCGCGTTCGACGACTGGGGCCGGCTGGGCAGGTTGTCCAGCACCGACGGGTCCTTCTCGGCCGCCGTGCCCTGCCGCCGGTACGGGTCGAAGTGCGAGTCGACGATCAGCAGGCCACCCTTCGCGCCGTAGCTCGGCAGGGCGGTCATCTGCCCGGTCACGTGGTTGACGTCGCCGAGCGCGGTGTCCCGGTACCAGACCAGCATGCCCGGGGCGTTGTAGGAGATCTTGTCGACCTTCCACGCCTCGTGCGAGTACACCGTGTCGTACGTGTACTTCAGGCCCTTGTCGAAGCCGTCGAAGTTGCGCCACTCGGCCAGGTAGAAGTGCGCCCGCCGCTCGGTGCCCGTGTTGATGTTCCAGCCCACGCCGGTGGTGTCGGTGAACGTGCCGCCGGTGGCGGTCCAGCCGTTCGCCCCGCCCTCGACGTCGTCGCTCCAGGTGGTGGCCCCGCCGCCGGTGACCGAGAAGTCGTCGGCGAACCAGTTCCGCTCGTTGAACGCCTCGTCGGTGGCCTGACGCAGCCGAAGCTGCACCGTCTGCCCCGCGTACGCCGACAGGTCGACGTAGTCGTGCCGCCAGCCGCCGGTGGAGCCGGTCAGGCCGTACCGCTTGCCGCCGAAGTCGGCCATCCGGCCGTTCGGGTCGGCGTAGTTGTCATCGGTGGTGACCAACGCGCCGGTGGCGTCGTAGACCTTCTGCTCCGACCAGGTCGCCCCGCCGTCGGCGGACAGCTCGACGAAGCCGTAGTCCCAGTCCTCCTCGATGATGTAGTTGTTCCACATCCAGAACTTCGAGTCGGCCGCCGAGGGCACGCTCACGGCGCGGGACAGCTTGACGTCGGCCCAGTTCTGGTCGGCCCCGCTGTGCCACATCTTCGTGCCGCTGTGCGGCGTGGCGAGGGTGAGCACCTTGTCCGGCAGGTCGACCTTGATGCCGTCCGCCGTGCCGACCGGGGTACGTGAGGTCTGCCCGACCCGGACGACGCGCGGCGCGGAGCCGGGGGCGATGGTCTCCGGCTCGGCCCAGCCGAGCACCCACTTGTCCCAGATGCCCATGTGGGTGGGCAGCGCCTGGAAGATCTCGCCGCTGTGCGACCCGGAGGCCATCAGGTCCCAGAAGTCCACGTCCGAGTCGGCGTTGCCGGAGGTGTCGTAGAGGTCCGGGAGGCCCAGGTCGTGGCCGAACTCGTGGGCGAAGACGCCGACGCCGGCGTCCTCCGGCTGCACGATGTAGTTCGCGGCCTTGAGGTTCGTGCCGGGGATCGTGTAGCCGCCGGGGACGGTGGAGGAGTGCGCCCAGACGGCGTAGGTGCCCTCGTTGCCGCCGCCGCGGGACTTGCCCTGGCCGGCGTGCACCAGCACCAGGTGGTCGATCACACCGTCCGGCTCGAGCAGGTTGCCGTCGCCGTCCCGGTCGGCCTGGTCCTCGATGTCGTAGTCGGCCCAGGGGAAGCTCGGGTCCATCGCGGCGAGGGCGTCGATGGCGTCCGTGGCGAGCCGGCCCGCCCCGGCGGGGTTGTCCGGGTGACCGTTCATCGCCTGCTCACGGCCGGCGACCCAGTTGCCGTTCTCGTCCTGGAAGCAGCGCGAGGCGGCGTACCAGCCCTCCGAGTGCGGCACGGTGATCCACGGGCTGGCCTGCCCGTCCACCGTGTACGCGCCCTTGGACATCTCCAGGTACATGTTGTGCATGGTCCGGCCGGCGAGGCTGACGCCCGGCTGGCCGTCCGGCCCGGTCAGGTCCGTGCGGACCCGCTCGGTGATGCCCTTCTTCGTGTAGAGCATCTTGTCGTAGTGGGTCGGGGAGAAGTCCGGCACCCACATCGAGTTGTTGTCCTTGTGCGGCAGGGCCGCCGGGTTCGCGATGTTGTTGTGCTTCGGCCCGTTCTGCACGGTGCCGGGGACGCAGGTCCGGTCCTCGAACACCGTCTTCGGGACCATCACGCCGGTGAAGTCGTCGTTGGCCTGGTCGTTGAACTCGACCAGCAGGGTGAGCAGCTTGGCGGTCTGGGTGCTCGGGGCCTGCTTGATCTTGCGGGGGCTCTTGCCGGTCTGGACCGACTTGGCCTCCAGCTTCGCCAACTGCTTCGCGGTCGTCGGGTTACCGGCGGCGAACTTGCGGTCGTACGCCCGGGACTTGTCCCCCGCGGGGGTGTAGACCCCGTCGGCGCCCTTGACCTCCTTGCCGCTGGTGTTCGGCTGCACCTCGGGCTCGGCGTAGTTGATGTAGTACTCGTCCGCACCGATCGTGGCTGAGGCTGGGCCGGACGTCTCGGCCGACGCGGTTCCGGTCACGGTCAGTGCCGTGGCCGCGAGGGCGATGGCGGGCAGCGCGACGAGTAGTCGTCGGCGTGACCCGGTGCGCGGATTAGTGTGCATACCGCTCCGTTCTCGGGGCGTGGGGAAGGACGCCGGCCGGTTCGACGCACAGTGACAAAGGTCGAATCGACCGGTGCGGCTGAACCTAGAGGAGAACGGGGTCTTCCGACAGGGGGTGCCGTCCCCTGTGTCCGTTCAGGCCGGTGCGCCCTCCGCCGACCGACCGAGCGGGACGGCCGGGTGACCTGCTGTCGACGTACCCCGAGAAGACAGCGGTGGGTGACGGTCCGCGCG